>JAAYLM010000018.1 GCA_012521915.1 Oscillospiraceae bacterium
GTCGAATGGTACCAGGAGAACCCTGAATGCCTGATGTACACCCCCCGGGGAGACGCGCCCCAGATGCACTATCGTGGAGCCGGTTACATGCGCGGGCGTGCGGTCGATGTGAGCCGGATTCCGAGCGGACATATAGAAGGCCACTTTGAGGCTTTTGCCAATTTTTACAAGATTTACATGGGCGCTCTGATCAAACGGTCCAACGCGGAGCCGCTAACAGACGATGATCTGGATTTTCCGTCGGTTGTAGATGGTGTCGAAGGCGTGAAGTTTCTGCATGCCGTAATCAAAAGCGGACAGCAGGACTCAGGATGGATGGTTGTTTGACTTGGGATTACAGCCAGGGCATTCCATGAAGTTGCTGGCAGCCATTGCATGCGGACACTTTATTGGATACAGAGTCAGTGGCACCTTCCGGCACTGGAAACCGAAGACGATCTGAAGAGGTTGATGCAGGGAAAATGCTCATCCGGTTCTGGGAGAGGCGGCGACATCCCTTCTCATTGGATATAAACTGAACAACGAAAGGAGTGTCGAGCTGTCAACTCGACGGTATTGAACAACATGATCAAGACGACACCTGAGCACGGAGGTATTCACAGTTCCTATATCAAAGAATGGATTGAAGGCATTGAGGCCGCGCAGTTATCCACCCACGATATTATCGTCGCTCGCGGCAACACAATCCTCTTTGAACATTATCGCGCACCTTTCCATGCGGATTTTCTGCACCGCATGTATTCGGTAAGCAAGAGCTTTGTGGCAATGGCAATCGGGTTTGCTATGCAGGATGGGCTGCTTGGTCTCGATGATTCGATTGGTAAATATTTTTCGCGTGAGCTTGATGGTAATCCCGATCCGAATATGGGCGCACAGACCATTCGTCAGATGCTCATGATGAGTACGCCTAAAAAATCCCGGAATTGGTTCTCCGCGCGTAGCGATGACCGTGTCAGAGAATATTTTCAGAATACGACCACAAGCGCACCTTGCGGAAGTGCTTTCATGTACGACAGCTCGGGTTCATTTATTCTCGGAGCACTGGTGGAACGATTGACCGGAATGAAGCTCACCGATTATCTGAGAAAAAAGCTGTTTGATAAAATCGGAATTTCAGAGCAGGCTCATTTCCTTAATTGTCCGGGCGGACATTCGTGGGGCGATTCAGCTCTGCTGGCAACGCCTCGTGATCTGCTTTTAGCAGCCCGTTTTATGCTTAATGGCGGAAGCTGGAACGGCGAACCGCTGCTGGATGCCGAATACGCCAAAGCTGCCACATCAAAGCTGATTGACACCTGTTCTTCAGATAGAACCGGATACAACGGACAAGGTTATGGCTATCAATTCTGGAGAAATTACGATAACAGCTTCTCTTTCAACGGCATGGGCTGTCAGTATGCTCTCTGTATACCGGGCAGCGATATCATCATGGTTTATAACGGTGATAATCAAGGGCTGGATCATGCCAGTGAACTGATTATGGGTTCGTTCTTTGAAAAAGTCGCACGCAAGGCAAAAATGCCGGATGAAAACGGCAGTTACGCTTTGCCCGAAAACACAGAAGCATTGACTGCGTTGCATAAGTACGCTGAATCGCTTGTACTGGCCTTCGAAGACGGAGCAACGCACAGCAGTATGGAAAAAGACATTGAAGGACACTGGTTTAATCTTGATGAAAATCCTATGGGCATAAAAAAATTCCGTTTATGTTTTGGCGCCGATTCGGGACACTTCGAGTATGCTAACGCGCAAGGAGATAAAATATTAAACTTCGGGCTTGGCAGAAACGCGTTCGGCATTTTCCCTGAGGAGGGCTATTCAAGAAATGTCGGTTCGGTTTTTTGTCCAGGCAACTATTACAAATGTGCAGTTTCATCAGCATGGAAATCGGAAAATCATTTTAGAATAAATGTACAGGTTATCGATGATTATTTCGGCAGACTCTGGATTGATCTTGCTTTTGATGACGGTACGGCAGCTGTTAAAATGCAAAAGACTGCCGAGGATTTTTTTGCGGCATATGAAGGTGAAGCTGTCGCAAATAAATCAGGAGGTCAATGACAATGTTATGTATCGAAAGAGAAAACTACAATATAAGGTTAACTGATCCTGAGGTATATGTTGATAATCGCGCACGTGGCAGAAGCGGACATATGACTCATGCGATGACTGAATTTTCAGGGGGAAAGTTTATCGACTTTAACTCAAACTGCTCTTCTGTACGTGCGGGCGGACACTCGGCTTACGGTTGGATTGATTACCGTATCTCGGAGGACAACGGAAGGACTTATTCAGAAGCGCAGACTCTGCCGTTCTCAAAAGAAGCGTATCTGGACGGAGTGTTTACAGTATCGGTTGAAAAAGCGGTCACTTGCAGGGATGGAAGCATATTGGCGTTCTGTCTAAGAAACACGATGCTTGAGCCTGTATGCTGTGAGCCGTGGCTTACGCCAATGGCTGTGCGAAGCATTGACGGCGGCAAAACATGGGGAGCACCCTTTGAGGTTTCTCAATATGCAGGCAGAATTTATGACGCTCTGACGGCTGGCGACAAAATTTTCTTTCTCGAGTTTAAGAACGAGCGTTTCATAGGAACAAAACCGAAGCATAAATACTCAATTTTCGCGAGTGTTGATGATGGGAAAAGCTTCTATGAGTTATCTGAGCTTCCGATAGATGGTATGGGCAGAGGCTATGGTTCGATTCTGTATGATAACAGCGGCATTCTCCATGCGTATGCCTACAATATTAACCATGAGAGATATATGGATCACGCGGTCAGTGCCGACCTCGGACGTACATGGAACAATGTTGAACCATGTTATCTCGACAGAGGAATACGTAACCCTCAGACCGCATTGATTGATGATGTGTTTATTCTGCATGGCCGTGGAGAGCAGGCGAAGGGATTTGTATTCTATTCGTCAGCCGATGGATATACATGGCGTGAAGCTTTCCTGGCAGGTGAAAAACACGGCGGTTGTTATTATTCGAACAACCTTTTGCTTAACGAAAACGGGAAGACGTTTCTGCTTATTCAATATTCCGAGATCTGGGAAAGTTCAAAAGTAAATATAATGCATCGAAAGCTTGACATCGAAAAGAGCAGATGCTCTTGATCTTATGTTAACCGGTCATGAAGGCATAGATCGTTCCAAAGAAGCAAAAAAAGTAAACCACTCATCAGCCACACTGCTGGAAACCACCGATTCACCAAAAGGAAAACTCCTGAGCGCATACAGCAGGGAACTGAAAAATCTCTATTTTCTCCCTTCGGTTATTGTCCGCAAGTTAACTTTAGCGGAGTTCCGAAGGCTTTGCCTTGTTCTCTTTTTGCGAACTTCATTTTACACGGGCATGCTTAGCATCAAGAAACGTAACAAATCCGGATAACAAAACCAATGATGATATGAAATGACAAAAAGCCCTGAATCGCACGATTCAGGACTTTTTGCATGAAGTTAGTATCGGGTATGGAAAAATAGTGAGCGACTCAAGCTAAAAGATGCTTTAACCGATAGCAAGACAATAAACTGAATGGCACGATGATCCGATTCTTCTTACAAGACAGCAAGGTCAATGGTTGGGCGAATTGTCGGATTAAGCACGACTTTGCTTTCTTCGCTTTATCAGCAGCAAGCTGATGGTAGTCAGCAACAGCAGCAGTCCGCCACCAGCATAATAAGGCCAGCGAATAGGACTGGGCGGTTTGGTGGCAGAAAGATTGACCGCTAAGGCATCCGAACTGACCGCGTTGTTCAGCTTAGTTGTCGTGATTAGATATTCGGACATCATGTTGTTCTGATACGATACAACACCGCCTGCCGATACCGTGACATTTTCGGCAATCGCTGTGAATTGCCGGCTGGCCGCATCGTATTTGTAAACCTGGACGTTCGTACCGGCCGCCAGATCCGTAACAATGTCAAACCGGGCGAATCCGGGCAGACTTTCATTGTGTGCGAACATGAAGGTAAAGGACGCAGCCTCTCGGCCTGCCGCCTCCTTCATGAGCGATTCACTGACTGCTTTACTGGAAAACGCGAAGTCATATCGCTGGCTGCTTGGCGGCGCTTCGGTCGATCCACACATAAATGTCATGGTCGCGCCTTCCTGTCCGAATGAAAGGCTAACGTTCGCCGCTTCCCGGTCCTTAAGCGCTCTGAAGATGCTCCCCGGCACAATCGTGCCGATTTCACCGCCCAGCCCGACCTCCAGGTTGCCCGACTTCATACCGGCAACAGCACTCATGACACTTCCATAATCAAAAACAGACCAGTCAAGAAAGTCATCCGCAAGATTGACATCCAATCTTGCATCAAGATCCGGGCCGAATCCCACGCGTTCATACTCGATAAACAAACCGCGCTCTTTGAAATAGTTCTCAATGGCTTTACGTTCCTCGTCGCTCATGGCTGTCAGATGATGGTCGTTGCAGGGACTGTTGTCAAATTCGCGTATTTGGTATTTTTCACCGTCCGCCACGAATTCGATCAGCAAGTCGTACTTGACGTATTCGGCTCCCGAGACATCGTACATGTCCTGAGAATATAGGTCCTTGGGATCATCGTTGCGCAGGACGTATTCGGGCGTGCCGACGATTTGATCAGCCCAGCTGCTGGCCTCGGGCGCGATGTTCGCAGGCATCGATGAACCCGGCTTCACAGAAACCGGGAAGTAACTGTGCGGAGAAAACAGGGATCGTGTATCCTGGTTGGATTGTAATCCAAGGTTGAACGACCAGTTTTTAACCACCAGCATGAAGGTTTGCTGATCAGAACCATATGGATTAACGGCGTTGATGTAGAAATAATATGTGCCCGCCGGCACCCAACCGGCAACAGTCAGATTGATTCTATCCAGATGATCCGGATCTTCTTCTAGGGTCACCCCATCTGGAATCGGCCCGTCTGGCAGTTCAGACAAAGAAAACGCAATCGGTGGCGTACCGGTAGCGGTTACCTGGAATGTTCCACCAAGAGGCCGGTATACTGTGGTCGATCGGGCACTCGTGATTTCCGGAGGCTTGGGAACAGGTGTCGGCGCTGGTGTTAGCGTTAGAGCAGGCGTCGGCGTTGCCTCGAGTGCTTCCAGGACGGTCAGTGTAAAGGTCTGATAAACCGGTGGGTATGGATCCTCTGCATAAATCTTTTTAAGGCCGGGCAGCATACTGTCAGGATCGACGATGAGCGGATCTTTTTTGTCTGTCGTTGCTTCGATTGTCAACTTATACACGCCAGGCACCAGATCCGGATCGATGGTCATCGGTCCTTCCTCGGCCAGCATCACACCGGGGATGGCCGGTAAAGCACTGAAACGAATCGGTTCATCTCCGGTTGCCGTGACCAGGAATGAGCCGCCGTCCGTTGTGCATTCAAAATGATCGGGACTGGTGATGACCGTGGGATTGCTGTGAGCCGGCCATACCCACTCCTTAACCAGCATCAGATCGACAAAAGAGGTGCCATTCGTCTGGTCATTGACCAAACCGATGCTGGAGCTGTTCTCGATTGCGATTGATGAGGAGGATTGAAACACGAGATCACGGGTTGCGTTGTTGACGGTTTTGCCGTCGCCGGTTCCATAATACTGCATTTCACCATGGATGTTGCCGGCCCAGTAGCCATTCGTACAGCGGTCCTGGGTGGAAAGTCCGTGCAGTGTTACATTCGCCGGTATGTTGGTCAGTTGTCGGCTGCCTCCCATGTTAATGACATAAATTCTAGTCCTTGACTTGACCTGGTCGACCGTGTCCGCGCCCTCCATGAAGCGCGTGGAAGTTCCCGGAACGGTTTCCGTCACCGTCTTCAAGGCGAATTGGGTGTGCGGAGATACATAGGATTTAAGCGAACATAGCGCGCTGTCCTGGTCGATGGAGACGGTGAACCGATGTTCGTTCCGTACATCGAGTGGCGGATCCTCTGCTTTCAGCCCGCCGTTATAAGCTCTGAATGCGCCGTCAGGTCCGGTGGTCACGTGCACCGTGTACAATCTTTGCCGCAAACCGTTCTGGTTATTTTCGAGCTGGACATCAATTTCAACATCACCCTGGAAAAACAAAGTCTTGTGATCTTCCTCGCCGGGCTGCTTGTCCCAGTTGCGGACACGCGCCGGCTCAACCTGACCTTCGATCCAGTCGTTGAACGCGTCCGCGGCTGTAAGCCGGATGTAGCGGAACGGATACGTTGAAGCGATTGGCTTGCTGGGGCCGTAGATGTCATACATCTGCTTGCCCTGCTGCACGTACGCCACATATACCTTGATCGCGACGAGATCACTGACCTTGAGATCAAGGTCGGGATCATGCACCAGAAAACGCCCCTCATGATCTGTGCTGTAAAAATCGTAGTTGGCAGGATATGTTGTTTCCTGGTTGGTCAGCGGGTTGGTTACAACCATTCTAAAACGAGCGTCCGCTGCGTTGACGAGCGCAATTTCACCTCCCTGGGTTACGCTCTTTTGCAAGAATCCGACGACTATGTCCTGGTAGGCACAGCTCTCCTCGAGCGTCACGCGATACCCGCCCATATCCTTCTGTTGCTTTCGCAGGAGCGTCGGTTTGAGGTGAACCAGATAATAGGTTTCTCCGATGAAGGTGATATACACCTGGACCAGTCCATACAGCTCGATGTCCAGAAGGCCATCCACGCTGGTGATATTGACTCCCGAACCGATGAATACACCTGCCCCAACCAGATCCCAGCCAAAGATCTCCAATGACAGAAGCGCACCGGCCTTGACAAACCCGTTGATTTGACCGTCCACCTGGACATCGCCGGAAAAATAGCGTTCGGGGATGCTCACAAACGGTTTGCAGGACACGGGTGCGTAAAGGAATGTGTCGCCCTTAACGCCTGCTTTGCCTTGCAAATATTCGCGCGCCTCCATCTGGATCGTTACCTTGCCGTCCAGGCCGACAACCACGAACAGGCCGCCACTGACCCGGCCAATGCCGAAAGGAACATCGATGCCCAGGATCGGGATGCGGATCTCCTGAGTGATATTGACGCCGACATCAACGTTGAGGTAAGCCTCCTGTGCAATTTTCAACGCGAAATAATAGCCGCTGAAACCGGAGTACTTAGCCTCCAGTCCGAGATCACCCACACCAATGCCGCCCGATACACGCACGGTTATGTTCTGGCCGCCCGATTTGGCCTGCAACTCAGTACCCTCCGGAAATTCAAACTGGATCAAGGGATTCTCCAGGTTTCGGAAAGCGACCTCAGAGGCCCTCGCTGCAGTCTGCATCACCAGATTGGAATTGACAATGTATTGCTCGACTGATCCGCCGTGACCGGCCGGCAGACCGGCAAAGCTTGTGACGTTTGCTTTGTTCAACAACACGTCGGATGCGGGGATGTTGAGATCATCGACGACTTCGTGGATCTGGGGGCGTGTGACGGCATAGTGCTCCTGAAGGTTTTCAAAACCCTCCGTGCCATCCATTGCTACAACCACTTTGAATGCCGTTCCTGTCGCCGTGTTGACAAAAACAGTGTCCGGCTGGATCGTCTGATTAGTGCCGACAGCCTGCTCCAGAATGGAGCGTTTGATGAACGCGCCGTTTGACACAACACGCATGGTGGGGGTTAAAGCCTTGGAACCGCCCAGTGTCAGATCGCTGGCCGACCTGATGTTCTTGTCAAAATCAGGGCTGACCTGGATCACGTTCTCTTTGAGGGTATAGGTCGCGTTCAGTTTTGCCGGCGACTGCACGCCGACAATCTGCTTCCAGGCTGCGCTGGCAGGTGTGAAATTGAAGTGGAATCCGGCTGTTTTTGAAAAATTAGTAAAATTTAGCAGTGAAAAATCTGGGACGGTCGCCTTGATGTTCGATTGTTCAGCAAGAAGCGGATGAGCAAGTGACAGGATCAGTAAAATCACCAAGAACACCGAGATGATCTTTTTCATAGCAATCCCCTCATCGAATGAATAACACAACTTTCCCACCCCGCATAGCGGGTAGACTTTTCAGGCGCTGCTGTTTGACAGGCTGAGGAGCTTGCTCCGCGGTCAAACGGCCTGCGCAGCAGGAGTAAGCGCCGATAAGTCTGTGGGAAA
>JAAYLM010000165.1 GCA_012521915.1 Oscillospiraceae bacterium
GGCAATAAGACCCAGACGCAGCCAGAAGCGCGCCCGGCGGTGCCTGGGGTTCGGCCGCGGCTTGCGTATGAAGCGAGCGGGGATCACGGATTGAATCAGCATCGACCTGTCCTGCTTTGCGTGTTGCTGCCTCATTATGGCCGCACACCGCCCGGCTTGTCAATGTGAGTTTGTTACAGACGCCCGGACGGTAGGCGGGTATACTGAACCTATAACACGTCAAGGGAGGCATGTAACATGCTGAAAATAGCCATTATCGCCGGTTCACCCCGTCCGGGCCGAAAGGCCGCTGACGTCGCACGCTGGGTCTACGACCTGGCCTCGAAACGAACCGACGCCACATTTGAGATCATCTCACTGGCCGATGTCAACTTGCCGCTGCTCGACGAGGCCATCCCGCCGTCGATGCACCAATACGAAAAAGAGCACACCCGCCGCTGGGCGGAAACGATCGCGGCTTACGACGGCTTCATCTTCGTGACGCCGGAATACAACCACGCGCCGCCGGCAGCGCTCAAGAACGCGTTGGATTTCATCTACGCCGAGTGGAACAACAAGGCCGCGGGATTTGTCAGCTACGGCTCGATGGGCGGTGTTAGGGCCGTCGAACAGCTGCGCCAGATCATGACGGAGCTTAAGATCGCCGATGTCCGCACCGGAGTTCACTTCCTGCTTAGCGAGGACTTTGTCGACTATACGGTCTTCAAGCCGAGCGAAGGTCACGATGAGGATCTGGAAACCCAGCTCGACCAGCTGATCGCCTGGAGCCGCGCCCTCAAGACAGTGCGCGAGGCGTAGACTTTTCTGCAAAGAAAGTCTGACCCGAACGGCGATAGAAATGTAACCAGGTGACTTTAATCCTGTGATATTTGAAGGGCAGGCAGCCGATCGGCTGTCTGCTTTTTTCGGCTTTATCGGCAGAAGCGCCGGTGGGTGACATGTCATAATCGTGACGCATCAAACAGCTAAGGATTTCTCTCTTGCAGATTTACGCAGGATAGGAGCTGGAAAAAGCCAGAAAGATTCGAGACGATCTATCCATGTCAAAGCATACGTAAAAACGCGCTGAAACTCTGAGCAGGCAACTTTCTTTGCATCTTAAGCATGTCAGCCCAAATTCTGTTTGCTTCCGTTTCGTCAATGGATGAATCTGTGAATGAGGCAACTAAGATATCCGATGTTGTGACCAATGTTAGATTTAGTTTCTGCGTGTATGCTTTAACATCTTTTAAATTGTTGCTAACCACAACACCGCCATGGAACTTTGCTAAAACAATAGCAGATGCTTCTCCTTTGCCGATAATCTTATTTCCGGCGCGTGGTGTCTTCGTGAGTTCTCGGAACAGTTTTGATTCTTCCGTTCCGTGGATAATTTCCATTCTGGAGATGATATTTGATGCCAGCATTGGGTCGATTTTGACTCGTAAATGATAAACAACAGGGCGGCAATACTCGTCATATACGAATTGCGGGATCACAATTTGTCCCCGGTATTTTGTCAAGATAATGTCTTCACGGCCTATCATGAGAAACGAAGAAAAACAGTTTGTGTCGAAGACCGTTTTTTTAGTCATAATGATCCTCCACACTGTCTTTTCCATAAACCATGTCGTCTCTAAAGGCGTCGAGCAGCAATTCTTCGTATTTGCCACGTGATATTTTATCCGAAGCAAATAGATCATGAGCCATTTTTATGTAACTACCAACAGTCAGATATTGTTTGCTTTCTGGACTTGGCTGATAAAGCTCGGCAGAAAAGCCTAGCCTTTGTGCTGATCGAATAACGCTGGTTTTCATTGCATTCGATTCCTCTTCCGATAGAAGTCCTTCCGCCTGAAGCCTAACCAAAGTTGCCTGGCGGCTCATGCCAAAGTGCTGCTCAA
>JAAYLM010000166.1 GCA_012521915.1 Oscillospiraceae bacterium
CAGTTCCAGGATTTCCGCCAGGAGCTTCAATGTTTCCTGCAGAGCCGTCTGACGGCTTCCCCCCTGTAAGGTATGGCGGCGCAGAGCTTCAACCGCGTTGTTTCCGGCCATCTTCAGTAGTGCAAGTCCATTGCCCCGTTGAGGCTGCCGCAGGACACAGCGGCCACAGCGTGACGACGCCAGGTAACTGCTTACCGCTGCAGTGTCGGTCAGGCCGACCGGAATGAGGATCTCCGGAGGGATCCGGGCTGTCTGCGCGTAGTGTTGCATGAGAAAGGCCCGCACAATATCGTGTTCCTCCAGGCTGCTTTCAGGCCAGAAAAACGAAGCAGCTGCCACGAGGCGTCCCTGCCTGATTTCCAGCTTGCATAGGCAAATCTCTCTGCCATTGCTGGCGACGCCCAGGACATCGCGGTCAACAGGACGGCTGTCCACAACCTGCTGTTTCCTCATGAGCCGCTGCAGCGACTGGATGCGGTCACGGACGCGGGCAGCTTCTTCAAAAGCCAGCTGCTCAGCGGCCTGTTCCATTTCTTTTTCCAGATCCTTGAGCAGGCTGTCTGTCCGCCCTTCAAAAAACCGGCAGATACGCTCCATCACTTGCCGATAGGCTTCAACGGGGACATCGCCCCTGCAGGGTCCGATGCAGCGGCCGATGTAATAGTTCAGGCAGGGGCGTTCGCGGCCAATGTCCCTGGGCAGCACGCGACGGCATGTTTTCATCGGGAAGATTGTCCGCAAGGCCTCCAGGGCATGATAGACATCATTAGCCAGGTAAGGACCATAGTAGCGGGCGCCCTGCCTCCGGTCGGAACCAACCCGGAAAGCTTTCAGCACCCGAGGATAAAGCTCATGCATGGTGACACGGATATAGGGGTAGTCGCGGTCATCGCGCAGCAAAATGTTGTACTGGGGCTGGTGTTTCTTAATCAGCGTTGATTCAAGCACAAAGGCTTCCAGTTCATTGCCGCATATGATGGTCTCGAAATCAGCGATCTTGCTGATCATAGCCAGTACTTTGGCTGTTCCCTGCGGATCGGGTGTGAAATAGCTGCGCAGACGCTGACGCAGATTGACCGCTTTACCGACATATATAACAGAACCCGCCGCGTCCTTCATCAGGTAAACGCCCGGGTCCTGCGAAACAAGATCTAATCTGTTACTTAATGGCATGTGCATGAGATTATTCAAAAAAGGTGTCAGAACTCTGGTTTTTCCAGGTAACTGGCAATTGTATCCAGTGCTTCTTCCTCATCGCTTCCTTCTGCTGAAATCATCATCTCCGTGGCATTTTCTATACCGAGCGACATGACGCCCAGCAGACTTTTGGCATTGGCACGCCGGTCGCCCCGGGATAGCCATATGCTTGAACGGAAGGTCGATGCCTTCTGTATGAGAACGGCAACCGCTTTCATCTGCAGTGCCTCATCACAGTTAAAATGAACCGTTTTGCTAACCATCTTTCATCCTCCCCTTGTAAGGCAAGCCATGGCTGATTTCATCATACTGACAAATCACAACCAGATAAGATAGGCGGCAGCTTGTGCCCTTAGTATAGAGTGATCTATTCCTTTTTGTCAACATGACACAAAACGGCAAGCGCCTCGTTGTCATTATAAATAAATCATTCGTCATTTCGTCCAATAAATTTGGTCATTATGATTGCATTCTCCTTGTTGTCTGAGTAATAGGCTTTACGCTCGCCGATCTGGCTGAAGCCGCAACACCTGTATAAGGCCAGGGCAGCCTGGTTGTTTGCTCTTACCTCGAGGAAAATCCGCTGAATACCTTCTGTCGCCAACATGCCTTCCAGGCTTGCCAGCAGACAGGTAGCCACCCCCTGACGATGCCAATCAGGATGAACGGCCAGATTAACCAGATCAACTTCATCCAGAGCAAGCCAGCAGGCCGCGTAACCGATAATCCCGGCCGACAGGTGCTCGGCAACCCAGTAGCGTGATGACGTTCGCCCGGCCAGATCACGATGAAGGCTCTCTCGGCTCCAGGGCAGTGACTGAGTCGCTTGTTCAATTCTGTGTATCGCGTCGAGATCCTTTTCCGATGCCCGTCTGATCCGCCAGGCCTCAGTTTCCATGCCCACGGTCAAAAAGCCTTTCTGCGGACGAACGCGCAATATAGGTCGCATCCAGCTGAGCCGGTGGGATGTCTTCACCCAGTGCAATGGCTGCTGCCGCCATTTCTGCCAGAACCGCTGAACGCGGCAGCCAGGCGGAAGCAGGTGCAACGCGCACCGTAACTTTGCGCACGAGACTTGCCGGAAAAGCAGTGTCAGGAACAAAACCCAGCAGAAGTATTGAATCGATTTCATGCCGCTCATTCGCCAGCGAGGCCAAGTCCGTATATATTTCTGCCAGAGGTCGGTCCGTTGGCGCCATCAGCAGGTCATCGCGCAGCCAGGCCGCCGCATAAGCTCTTTGGTTACGTGCATCAATCAGCGGGCAGACCAGCGTTCTTCCTTCCTGACGGAATGGCCAGGCCATCACATCCAGTGTAGAACAGCCAACCACGGTGCGGCCACCGGCATACGCCATGGCTTTCACCGCGCTGATGCCGATGCGGATGCCGGTGAAAGACCCAGGACCGGTTGTGACCGCGAAATGGCTGATGTCCTCAGCAGCCATACCGCTCCGTTCCAGCAGATCCTGAACCAGTGGCATAAAGGTAACTGAATGGATCAACCCGACATTCAACGTCATTTCCGCCAGCAGCCGCCCGTCACGCCATAAGGCGACACTGACAGACGGTCCTGATGTATCACAGGCTAGCAACAGCAATGAAAACACTTCCCTTCCCGATGGTTGCCGGAAGAACCGGACGACCATTGCTGCAGCGTTCAGATCTGACGGCTCTGCCATGCGAGCACACGCGCCGCCAGACCGGCAACGTGGCTTTCTCCGCCCGGCCAGCGTACCGATACATCCCGCTGCTGATCATTATCTCCGCAGGAAAGCGTGACACGGATGGTTTTGGCCGGCAGAACCGATTCGATCAGTTGACCCCATTCGATGACGCATACGCCGCCCGAATCGAAATATTCCGCGAAACCTAGATCAAGAAAAGATTCCGCAGCCAGTTCTCCTTCCAGTCGATAGACATCAAAGTGATACAGTGCAAGGCCTCCCGGTGTTGGCGGATGCTCCATCAGCAGGGTAAAGGTCGGGCTGGCGACCGAACCACGGCAGGCCAGGCCGGAGGCAAGACCACGAGTAAAAGCAGTCTTGCCTGCTCCTAAGTCACCATCCAGGCTGATGACACATCCGGGGACGAGCGATTCGGCTAGAAGCCGGGCCAGTTCTTCGGTTTCCGCCACGCTGCAGGTCCGACAGCGCAGCTCCGGCACCTGCCCGCCATCCTGAACGGACATCAGTTTAATCATAAAGGCTCAGCTCTTTGTTTTTCATTTTGAGCGGTCCAGACCTGACGGCCGTCGATCATGACAAAGCGGGTCTGGCTGCGGTAGTCGAAAGGATGGGCGCTGAACACAGCCAAATCTGCCCGTTTGTCCACTTCAAGGCAGCCCCGCTCATCGGCCAGGCCGCAGATGCGGGCAGCCTTGAGGGTTATGGCAGCCAGGGCTTCTTCTTCAGACAAGCCGGCCCGCACTGTCGCAGCCGCACTCAAAGAAAGGTATTGCTCGGGTATGACCGGATGGTCGGTCATGATGGCAACCGGCAGTCCGGCCGCCGTCAGAACGCCGGGATTGCGGATATCTGAACGGGCCAGTTCCGGTTTGCTCCTGTCGGACAGCAAAGGGCCTGTGATGATTCCTTCCAGGCGTCCTTTCCCTGCCTGCCCGCAACCGTGTCCGGCCTGCCGGCCACTTTGATAGGCGTTGACCAGCTGATCCACAATAAGATAACCTTCTGTGCAGTGGTCAAGCGTATAACGCAGACCGAAGGACTCAGCGATGCGGATCGCTGTTTGAATATCATCACTGCGGTGCACGTGTATTTTCAGAGGCAGGTCACCGGACAGGACTGGCAGCAGCGCGTCCCAGCGCGCGTCTGGTTCTATTCTGGTTTGTTGCGCATCGCCATCCTTGTTTTTCTGCTCCAATTGTTCGCGGTAATGTTGCGCTTTGGTCAGTGCTTCCCGCAGGATGGCAGCATTCGCCATACGTGTTGCCGGTGCCCGCTCCCGTTTCCCATAGGACTTTTTGGGATTTTCGCCCAGTGCCGCCTTCA
>JAAYLM010000167.1 GCA_012521915.1 Oscillospiraceae bacterium
CGACCGCATCAGCGCCCAGGCGCTCCAGCAGGCGGATCTCCGCCGGCGTTTCATACTGGGGACCTCGGCACCAGGCATAAACCCAGCTGTGCAGCGGGATTGCCATGTCTGCGGCGCAGAAGGCCGCCAGCGCGCGCCAGACCGGATCACAAACATGAAACTGATCGGGAAAACGCGGTCCGAACATTGCGTCATTGGGTCCTCGCAGCGGCGATTCAGCAAAAAGGCCGATGTGATCTTCGATCAGCATCAGGTCACCCGGTCGCAGATTGCGCCGTACACCACCCGCCGCATTGGTCAGGATCAGGCGCGGCACACCAAGGCGGCACATCACCCTTATCGGCAGAACCACATCAGCCATGCCATAACCTTCATAATAATGAAAGCGGCCCTGCATGACCGCGACATAGCGGTTTTGCCACCAGCCGAAGAGCAGGCGCCCCTGGTGGCCAGCCACTGAAGTTCTGGAAAAACCAGGCAACGTGTCATAAGGCAGCACGACAGGGTCGCCCACCTGATCAGCCAGCGCGCCCAGGCCGGAGCCTAAAACCAGCAGGCAGTCAGGGATGCGGCTTACAGCCGTCCGGAGCACCTCGACGGACGCCGTGATGCGTTCCTTGTATTCTTCTAGCTTTTGCTGCAGTTGATCCATCTTGATCTGCCACGCCCCTTCAGTCGGCATCGCCCATCCAATATCCGGACAGAGGCCGTTTTCATGGTACTTTAACCGCTCTGACGGCCGTGGCAATTTTTGTAGTTCTTGCCACTGCCACAGGGACAGGGCTCATTGCGGCCAACCTTGGCGGCGTCGCGGCGCACCGGCTGCACAGTCTTTTGTTCAGAAGGACTCGTCCGGGCTTTCGCAGCGGTTGTCCTTTGCGGCAGCTCCGGTTGCTGCGCGGCCTGCTGCTGGACCAGGGCTGTCGGCCCCTCGGCATGGCCCTCTGAAAGGTTCCGGGCAACACTCTTGCGGTGCTGTACACTTTCTTCATTAAAACGGGCTCGCATCATCAGGCGCACCGCGTCTTCCTGGATGGCCTTGTTCATGGCCTCAAACAGTTCAAAGCCTTCCCGGCGGTACTCGACAACCGGATCATGCTGGGCATAGCCACGCATGCCGATGCTGTCCCGCAGGTCGTCCATCACGTCAATGTGGTCCATCCATTTGCTGTCGACGGTGCGCAGCAGAACGTAACGCTCGGCTTCACGCATCAATTCAGGCGAGTCGAATTCAGCCAGCCGCTGTTCATAACGTTCGACCGCCTCTTCAGCCAGCGCCTGGCTGAGCGCCTCGCCGTCCAGGCCGTGCTTCGCGTTAGCCAGCTGTTTAAGGTTATCCAGCGGCCCGAACAGGTCCTCCACCTTGACGGTCATGGCCGGCACATCCCATTCCGACGAATGTTCATGGCCGGCACAAAAGTCCAGCAGCGTTTCCCGCATCACCTGGCGGATCATCTTCAGGTAGGTCTCGTGCAGGTCTTCGCCTTCCAGCACCTTACGCCGCTGGCTGTATATAATCTCGCGCTGCTTGTTCATGACATCATCATATTCAAGCACATGTTTCCTGATACTGAAGTTACGGCCTTCCACGCGTTTCTGGGCTGATTCGATGGCATTGGAGAGCAGCTGATGCTCGATCTCCATGTCATCTTCCACGCCCAGTGTGGCAAAAACGCGGGTCATGCGCTCGCCGCCGAAAAGACGCATCAGATCGTCTTCCATGGAAAGGTAGAACTTGCTGCGGCCCGGATCACCCTGGCGGCCGGCGCGGCCGCGCAGCTGGTTGTCGATGCGGCGTGATTCATGGCGCTCGGTGCCGAGGATGTAAAGGCCGCCGGTTTCCACCACTTTCTGGTGCTCCGTGTCGGTCTGCTGCCGGTATTGCTGGTAGAGCTGCTTGTAGCGCGACCTGGCCTCCAGGATAATCTTATCGTCGGTATCGTTGAAGGCGATAGACGCTTCGATCAGCTCATCAGAATAGCCCTGCTTGCGCATTTCCATACGCGACAGGAATTCAGGGTTGCCGCCCAGCAGGATATCGGTACCGCGCCCGGCCATGTTGGTGGCAATCGTCACCGCGCCGATACGGCCAGCCTGGGCGATGATTTCTGCTTCACGGTCATGCTGCTTGGCATTGAGCACATTATGCGGAATGCCCTGCTGGCGGAAAAGTGTGGAAAGCAGCTCTGACTTTTCCACAGACACGGTGCCAATCAACATCGGTTGCCCGTTTGCATGCACGTTCAGCACTTCCTGCAGCAGGCTCTTGTATTTTCCGGCCTGTGTTTTATAGACCGAATCCGGCATGTCAATGCGGATCATAGGCTTGTTGGTTGGTATGCAGACGACATCCAGCTTATAGATGGCGCGGAACTCGTTTTCTTCAGTCTGCGCTGTACCCGTCATTCCGGAGAGTTTTTTGTACATGCGGAAATAATTCTGGAAAGTAATCGTAGCCAGTGTCTTGTTTTCCCGCTCGACCTTGACGCCTTCCTTGGCTTCTATGGCCTGGTGCAACCCATTGCTGTAACGCCGGCCGATCATCAGGCGTCCGGTAAAATCATCCACGATGATGACCTCACCGTCTTTTATGACATACTGCTGGTCACGATGCATGGTGCCCTGAGCTTTAAGCGCGTTGTTGATGTGGTGGTTGATCTGGTAGTTGTCCGCGTCCGTCAGGTTCTCAATGGAGAAATACTGCTCGGCTTTGCGGATGCCCCGGGACGTCAGCACGGCGCTTTTGGCTTTCTCGTCAACAATGTAGTCGGCATCTTCCTTAATCTGGTCCAGATCAAGCTTGTCATCAGCTTCAGAGACAACATAGCGCTGCAGGCGGCGGACAAACCGGTCTGCTTTTTCGTAGAGATCGGAAGACTCATCACCCATGCCGGAGATGATCAGGGGCGTGCGCGCCTCATCGATCAGGATGCTGTCGACTTCATCGATAATGGCAAAGTTCAGCGGACGCTGCACCATCTGCTCTTTATAGGTGACCATATTGTCCCGCAGATAGTCAAAGCCAAACTCATTGTTGGTGCCGAAGGTAACGTCGGCAGCATAGGCCAGGCGTCGCTGATCGTTGTTCATGTCATGGACGATCAGGCCGACGGAAAGGCCAAGATAGCGGTAGATCTTGCCCATCCACTCGCTGTCGCGCCGTGCCAGGTAATCGTTAACCGTCACCATATGCACACCCTGTCCGGTCAGCGCGTTCAGGTAAACCGGCAAAGTCGCCACGAGCGTTTTACCTTCACCGGTTTTCATCTCCGCGATACGGCCCTGGTGCAGCACAACGCCGCCGCTCAGCTGCACTGGGTAGTGCACCATGCCCAGCACGCGTCGCGACGCTTCGCGCACGGCAGCAAAAGCCTCCGGCAGGATATCATCCAGGGAGGCACCTTCTGCCAGGCGTTCGCGCAAACGTCCGGTCGTCGCCCGCAGGTGATCTTCGGTAAAGCCGCAGTATTCTTCTTCCAGAGCTTCCACCTGGCGGACCACCGGCATGAGACGTTTGATTTCACGATCAGAATAGGTTCCGAATATTTTGGTAAACAGACTCATCAGTGGTTGTTTCTCCTGTTCTCGTGGCTGTTATCGAGTCTGTCATCCGTCTCCGGCAACTGACCTGACTGTTCCAGCCGGTCCAGCACCATGCGATAACCGTCCGCGCCATATTCCAGGCAGCGGTTGACCCGGCTGATTGTTGCCGTACTGACACCAGTCACTTGACAGATGTCGGCATACGTATGGCCCCGGCGCAGCATCAGGGCAACCTGGAAACGCTGAGCCAGTGATTTCATCTCGGCGATGGTGCTGATATCCTCAAAAAAGGCATAACATTCTTCAATGCTCTCCAGAGAAAGAATCGCGGCGAACAACAGATCGGTCTGATTGTCTTTGAGCTTGTCATTCATGTTATCCCCCAAAAAGCGTCTTCATGGCGCGTTCTGCGTCAAGTGGCAGCCACTGCTTAGCAGCAGCCGATCCCTTTAACAGCCTGCTGGATTGCCGCGCAGGATAAAAGACCTGCCGACACACAGTTCATGATAACCCAAGCCTGCTGAAGTTACAAGACTGGCGCGGGCACAACCCCTTCAAGGCGCTGTCAGCTGTAGCGGCTGGAGTGGCCGCGGCGCGATACCTCGAGCACGACACCGTACCGTGCGGCTTCGGAAACCATATGGCCAAGAAGTGGATCCAGCCAGTCCCTATCGCTGTTTTGAGGCACCACCAGCACCAGGCGGCGCCGCTCGATCTCATGAGCCTGGATGGTTCTGGTCGTCCCGTCCCGGGTCTGGCTGGCGCCGCGGAAAGCAGCGAGGTCGTCGATGAAAGTGCTGAGGCGAGCCTGGAAAGCGGACGGCTCATCATAGGTCGGCGCCGTCAGGTCGATGCTCTTGACGGCTGTTGCCGTTCCTTCTGAAAAACGGGCGATCACAGGGAAATCGTAAGGCAGGTTCGCGCCCAGCCGCTCGCGAAACGTCTGGCCGCGGCTGAAATTATCCATCTGCCAGACCGCGTCATCTGAATGGTCCGAAATGGTCTCCTTTCCGTCCCGGCCGGTCCAGAGCGGCACAACCTGCTGCAGGTACTTCTGCTGGCAGCCGAAAGCATGACGCTGCTGCCAGCTTAAACAGATCCACAGCTGCCGTTTTTCCGGCTGCCAGTCCAGCCAGATACCCGGTTCTTGGATGGTCGGACGCCAGAAACCACTGAAGCGGCCGGCATGCCCCGGTTGTCCGACAGCGGCATCATCAAGCCAGAAGGTAATTCTGCGACAGACCAGCGGACCGAGAACCAGTGACAGGCCACAGTCCGCTGCCAGTGATTCCAGTAGATTTTCGGAAAAGCCAAGAGACGCCATCAGTCTGTCCACTTCACACATGCCATCCTCGAGAAAGCCGCCGCCTTCCGTACTTGTTAACGCCGTTTCCATCAAGCTGGCTGCCGGACCGGCCAGGCTCAGTTCAGCCGCTGTACGCCGCACTGCGCCGGCCAGCTTGATCTCGGCCGTCACGGCAATCAGCTGGCTCAGTAAAAACCAACCCAGCAAAAGGACGATGGGCAGCGTCAGCGCCGCTTCCAGGCAGACTGATCCGTTGCGGGAGCGTCCTTGCCAGTTCACGATTGGCCTCCTCCCTGTCCGCCGGCCAAGGGACCGGTAAGATCCCGGTGATAACAACCGCTCAAAGCGTAGACTTCACGGCCCAATCTGGCCTGGACCTGCAACGCCGTATACAGTGGATCAGGGAAAAGGCGCTCCAGCAGCCGTCCTGTACGTTCAACAAGCAAAGCGCGCGGCAGACAGTACAACATCAGGCGCAGATAGTCGCCATACCAGAGCTGAAAATCGACCTGGCCTTTGCCCGGCCAGAAAACCACGCCATAGCCTTCGACCAGACGGCTGCCATCCCGGAAGCCGCTGGCCAGTGCTTCGGCTGCGACCAGCAGGTAGGTTACCGCTTCCGGTTCCACGACAACCGTACCCATACTGACCGCAGCGACCCCGGCGACAAGCGCGGCAGCTGTTCCACGCAAGACAGCCATGCGGGTCTCATCTGTGAGAATGGCCGCCACATGAAGCAGGCTGCGGATGCTCACCACAATAAAACGGCAGGTTGCGGCAGCCGATTCACGGTGCTGCAGCCCGGTCACCACCTGTTCGATCTCCGCAGGACGGTCCGGCAGCAGATCCTGCAGGGATCGCCCGTCCGGAGTCCGGGACGGCTGCCAGATTCCGTCCAGATACTGGCCGGCAGTGCGCCGGGTCAGATAGGACATGATGTATTCGACCACGCAAAGCTTTTCATAAACCGGTACGGTTGAAAAGTCCAGCATCTGCTCCAGGGATGCCGCCATGCCAGTTAAGCTTTGTGGATTGAAAAAGTCCGGCAGCCCGCCCAGAAGGCCGGCGATAAGCCCTTCGCCATCAGCGTTTCCGGTCGCCGCGAATTCAGCGAAAAGCCGTCGCATTTCCGGCAGAAGGTCGCCTTCCAGTTCTGCCTGCAGCTCGTCGCGCAGTTTTTCGAATAGA
>JAAYLM010000168.1 GCA_012521915.1 Oscillospiraceae bacterium
TGCGATGGTAAGGACAACCAGCGGATCGTCATAGAATGTTATCAATGATGAAGACGGCGCTCTGATTCCGATCAGGTCAAAACCCGCATTGCAGAAAGCGGACACTGAATGGAAAACAGCAAGCCATCAATAGTCTCATGTGGACTAAGTACATAGCTAGCGCCAACCTCAATAAATATTTTGTCATGCTGTACATCATTACACCGTGCGATGATGTAAATATCAGGGTCAGCTTTCTTTGCCGCACAACAAATCATAAGGTTGTCCATGTCATTAGCCGATAACGCGAAAAGCGCAGAGAAGAAACCGTTTTCCGGTATAACCAAATCTGTTACTATTTGACATTTTATTCCGTGTTCGCTAATTTTTTTCGCGACATCAGCAACGCCATACACCAGGATGCCATGATTGGCACGCCCTTGAGGGCTGTCGATAAACCTACCACTTTCAATTGATTTACTAATGCGGCAAATAATAAAATAGCCGAACAGGATCGTACCAATAATCGAAATAATCAGTAATCCTGTCAACTCATGTCACCTGCCTTTCTAGATATAAAATATCAGAAAGGATATAATGACTTTGTTTTCATTTTTGCCGTCGCGTTAATTTTCTATAAAGAATAAGGTAAACAGCATATGCTGCCTATATACGCTAAGGATACTGATTCCATCCTATGTCTTCCTGTCTGTCACCAGTTGTCCTAAGCTAGACGCGAAACAGTCTGAACGAATGCTTTCTGTACCTGTCATGTTTTCACCCAGTAGGCGCGGCCATCGCGCTTGCGATCCATGAAACCGTACTCAATAAGGTATCGCCGGACCGTGACATAGTCGTCAACGATCGTTCTGATGATCTCATTGACTTCTTTTTCTGTGTAGGTCCGGCTGGTTTCAAATCGTTCCATAACATACTGCAACACAACAAGCTTCTTTTTTTCTTTACCCGGCAAAAGGCTCATCCTGCCGTCTTTTAAATAAGTTCGCAGGACTTTATCGCGCTCAGTCTGGGTCATCACATAGCGTTCATCAACCATGGTTGCCTCCCTGTGCACCGGCACCAGCTCTTCGTCAAGCCCTGCTTGACCAGCCTGACTTGTTAGCAGCTGCATGATAGCCAGAAAAATCCTGGCTTGTTTTTCCTTCTCGCGTAATTTGAAGCGATGGTTGCGGATGGTTGATGGGCTGACATTCAACTTCCTGGCAATATCCTTATCGCCCTGTCCATCGGCCATGCAAGACAGAATTTCTTTTTGTGAATCGGTCAGTCCCGTATAGCGCTTATTCAGTTCTATCAGGAAAGCAAACGCTGAGCCATGTTCATTACGGATATGTGTTTGAACAGCCCGTTCAGCATCCATCAGCTGACTGCCTTGCGGATAGATCAAACCCTTGGAGAAAGCTTGGCCGCAGCTAAGACAGATAAAGCATTCTTCCTGACTGAGGTATCGATAGCCTTGCTTGAGTTCATCCACAGAAGAAGCCCAAAAAAGAGCAGATAAATCATTCATAGCAAACACTTCCTTATATTGTTTGTTTATATGCTGACATATTAGTTCATTTGTTGTATTATGTCAAGAAAATAAGAAGCTGCATCTTGTAGCGCAGCTTCTTATTCTATCCGGCCGGTAGCTTCCGGCTTTTATTGAATCCGATTACAAACTAGTTTCTTTAAGCGTTTCCACTCATCAGACCCAGAGCTGTCATGGCATTGCCAGACGCAACCGCAATGCGGTCATCAGTTGTGAGATCAGCCTTGTCCAGTGACAGAAGTGTGCTTTTAAAACTATATAGAGGATACAGCGAACCATAGACGATATGATCAGCCCCGACAGCAGCGACTGCTTTTTCAACGCTGAACTGATACTCCTTGAAGCCGGATATATCGACAAACACATGCGGGCTGGCCTTAAGGACATCCTTGAGTTTGAATATTTCACCCATTCTGACGTTCAGCAGCATAATGGTCTGCTGTGGATGCGCCGTGATGAAACGCTGCAGCTGCTCCAGGTCGGCTGGAATGGGCGTGATCAGATGGTCCATCCGTTCGTCCTCCATGCGCAGGGGCAGAAAAAGCGGCAGCTTATGTTGAGCCAGCAGCGTCATCATATGTGCAACCTGTGGTTCCAGCAAGCTGTAACCGTGGTAGACGGGATAGATGCGGACACCGGCGCTCTTCAGGTGTGTCTGACCAAGGTTCAGGTCTGCAGCAAGAGCGGGGTGCATGGGGTTAACTGTCTGAATAAGACAGTAGTGACTGTCCTTGATCTGCTCTTGAAGATCCATGTCGCCTTCCATGGGATCAGCATAAAAGATGCTGTCAAGTGAGGCGACAAAACCTCCGCTGATACCGTTCTCCTGATGAATCTGGCACAGGTCAGCAAAGGAATGGCGGGGAACCTTGCGGAAAGGCCAATGGCCACAAAGACAATTAACATCGATGATGATAGGCGGTTTCATACAGTTCCCTCCCTAAAGCCCGGGTATGATGCGTCGGGCATTACCCCAGCAGATCAGGCTCTTGTCCTGCGAACTCAAGTCAATATCCTCAACCTGACCCCAGGAAACCAGAAGATTGGCTCCGGGCATGTCACTACCGAAAAGAACCCGTTCTGGACCCAGTAGCCGGATGGCATAAGCGAGGTCACCATTGCGGAAAATCGTACCGGAAAAGTCTGTAACAACGTTATCAAACGGCTGGATGATTTTCAGCTCATGCTGGCAGTTGCCGGACAAGTGTGCCATGATCAGGCGGGCTTCGGGATAACGCTGTGCCAGGCTGGCGATATGGACCGCCCGCGTTTCAAACGGCAACTGGCCGATTGCCTTGTGCCAGGCGTGGAGCAGCACAGGGATGTCCTGGCGGATACAATACTCGACCAGAGGATTGACCAGCGGATCGTCGCAAAAGGTGGCAACCCAAAGCTTCAGGCCGGACATGGCACGATCTTCGATACATGTTCGCAGCTCTGTCAGACTGCCAGCCAGGGTTGGATTAAGGGTGCAAAAGCCCCGGATCAGGTCTGGTTCCTCTTTCATGAAACGAAACGTTTCCAGATTCAACCGTTCGATTTCCTCTTGATCAGGCTGATAAACGCCCAGCCCGGAAACGCATACACGTTCGATCGGATAGCGACGGCAGGCAGCCACAATCTCCTGCTTGTCCTCTTCGAAACGGCCATCCCAGATATGGGCATGGCAATCGATAAGCAAAGGTGTATCCTTTATGACCATGTGCGTTCAACCTCCTGACAAGCCGCCTCAAGCCGTTTCAGCGTTTCTTCGACGGCTTCATCTGTATGACTGAATGTGATGTATGGCACCCGGTAGAGTGAA
>JAAYLM010000169.1 GCA_012521915.1 Oscillospiraceae bacterium
CGGCGCAGATGATCCGGACCTGAGTTATACGGTAACAGGCGGTTCTGTGGTCGATGGTGACCTCTTCAGCGGCAGTCTGGAGCGCGTCAGCGGCGAAGATGTTGACAGCTACAGCATTGGCGAAGGCACACTGACCCTGGGCGACAACTACAACCTGACAGTGGTGCCGGGTACACTAACGATCAGCCAGCGTGCGGTCACCGTGACAGCAGACGCGCAGAGCAAAACCTACGGCGCAGATGATCCGGACCTGAGTTATACGGTAACAGGCGGTTCTGTGGTCGATGGTGACCTCTTCAGCGGCAGTCTGGAGCGCGTAAGCGGCGAGATTGTCGGCAGCTACAATATTGACGAAGGCACGCTGACCCTGAGCGACAACTACAACCTGACGGTGGTGCCGGGTACACTGACGATCAGCCAGCGCGCGGTCACCGTGACAGCAGCCAACCAGAGCAAAACGTACGGCGCAGATGATCCGGAACTCACCTGGCAGCTGACCACTGGCCGTCTGGCTGGTGGAGACACAGCAAGCGGCACACTCAGCCGCGAAAGCGGGGAAGACGTCGGAACCTATAGCATTTTGCAGGGCAGTCTGGATTTCGGCGACAACTACATGGTGACCTTTGAGTCCGCTGATCTTGAGGTCAGCAGACGTGTCCTGTCTATCCAGCCTATAGCGATCGGCAAAATTTATGGTGAAACCGATCCTGTCTTGACAGCCAATATACTTAATCTGGCCTCCTGGGACGATGATACAGTCGTTCATGATCTGACGCTTAGTCGTGAGCAAGGAGAAGCGGCCGGCAACTATGCGATCGTGGGTGCAGGCGCAACAGCTGATAACTATATCATTGATATGCAGCAGGGAACCTTTACCATTGCTAAAAGGCCATTAACCGTAACAGCAGACGCGCAAGCTAAAACGTACGGCGCCGCGGATCCTGAACGCACCTGGCAGATAACCTCCGGCAGCCTCGTTGGCAGTGATACCCTGAGTGGTCTGCTGGGCCGCGAGCCCGGCGAGAATGTCGGTATCTATGCATTGCTGCAGAACACCCTGACCGCCGGCGGCAACTACCAGATCAATTTCAGGACTGCTGACCTGACCATAACCCCTTACTTCACAGAAGACACCAGCGGATCGGTACGAAACGGCATTGACCCGGAAAATGGGGACGACCTCATCTACATCGCGGATGCCGCGCCTGGCTTTGGCTTTGCCTACTGGTCAGATGGTTCAACACTCATCAGCACCCAACCGGAGCTTTGGAGTCCGCAAGGCGGCATAGGCCTTTACCAGCCGGTGAACTGGCCTGCGACCGATTTGACGGATAAAAAAATAGTTCCTCTGGCCAAGGATACGACAACGACAGTTCCGTTCCTCGGCGGCGAGGTTCGTATGGTACTGCCGGCTCATGCGGATCCGGTAGCCGTGATCGCGGTGACCCCTTTCCGGGATCCGGTTGGCCTTGACCAGCTGCCGGCAGGCATGACTGCCGTACCCCGTTCCTACTGGTTCCAGCGTAGTGAAAACCTGGCCGGTCAACGCATCCGTGTCGAGATTGACCTGGCACTGGCCGGCATTGATCTGAGTGACGCTGAAAAAGAAAGCCTGGCGCTCTATCACTGGGACGAAGAAACCCTGGTCTGGGAAAAACTGAGCATCGCCAGCCAGGGGGTCGATTACGACGCCGGTATCCTTTGGGCGGAACTGGATCATTTCAGCACCTTCGGACTCTTTTATGCGGCTGAAGATATCGCCCGGACCGGCGAGCATACACAGCAGATGGCCTGGCCTTTCGTGTTGCTGAGTGCCGGACTGGCCGTTTTCCTGATGATTCGCAGAAGACTTGGCCGTACAGGTGATGGTGGACAAGTGACTGCTGGTTAAGAACAACCTCTGACAGAGCATAAGGCGCCCGGACGCGTGCTTTCATAAGCCGTTTCCCGGGCGCTTTTTCTAATAGTGCCTGGCAGCCCTGCCCTTTGTTCAGGTGCTAATAGGCTTGGGTGTGCTGATCTTGGCTGCCAGCACTGCTGTTCTGCTGCGCCGCCGCCAGATGGTAGCCGTTGCTTCCTGACAGCAACAAGCATCCTGTTTGGGATAAAAACAGGAGCGCACTTCGAGGTGCGTAAGCGTCAAGCAATCGATGTATAGACAGCAACGCTGTCGGCCTGAGATTTTTTGTCCCGTAGGACCTGCATGAACTCATGCCACGGCATCAGTTGCTCCATCATGGTAGTATTTTTGCGGTAATCACTACCGGGGATCAACATGAGAAGCGTATTGAGATAAGCATACGGTTCAATGCCATTTGCCTTCGCCGTTTCAATCAGAGAATAGACACATGCACTGGCGTGAGCGCCTGCCGGTGATCCCGCAAACAGCCAGTTTTTCCGGCCAACCGTAAAGGGGAGAATACTGTTCTTCGCCGGATTATTCGAAATAGCACAGTAGCCATCTTCCAGAAAGGTTTCCAGATCGTTTTTGCGAGCCAAGGCATATTGGATGGCAGTACCGATCCTTGTTTTCGGCAACACCCTGGTCAGGGCATCTTCTGCCCAGGTCCAAAAAGCTTCCAAAACAGGCTTGGACTCACTCAAACGGGCTTTATGGCGATGCTCTGCTGGCATAGTCTTGAATTTCTGTTCGAGTTCAAAGAGTTTATTGCAATAAGCAAGACCTTGTGCCGCCAGGGTGTCCTGGCGTTCACTGTCACTCTTGCCCTTGAGGCAGTCGGCAAAACCGCGTCGAACATGAGCCCAGCACTGACAACGCTTAATATCTGTCAAGCCATTGTAGCCAGAATAGCCGTCCGTATGCAGATAACCGGTAAAACCGCTCAGATAGTCTTTGGCATATTTCCCGCCACGCCCGGGAGCATAATGGAAGATGCGCACAGGTTTTTGCGCGTGTTCTGAAGATGCGATCACCCACATGTGGGACTTGGTTTTATCTGACCGGCCAGGTTCTTTGAGCACCTGCAAAGGGGTTTCATCCATATGCAGGTAACGATCTTGTTTTTGGATCTGGCTCATGTATTCGACCACCGGCTGCAACCACTCTTGCGTTGTCTTGAGTATCCAGTTCGACAGCACCTGCCGGTTGACGACATCGGCACCCATGGCCTTCCAGTCCTTCTCCTGGCGGTACAGCGGCACCGCCTGCACATATTTCTGGTAGATTGTCCAGGCGATCGTCGACGCCGATGCGTAGGAATGCTGCAAAACCGGTTCCGGTGTCCTGGCCTGCAAGATCGCAGGTTTACCTGCTTTGCGGCAGGGCCGGCATTCGTAGCTTTCGGCATAGATGTTTTGAATGCTCAGTTTGGCAGGAATATAATGCAACTCCTGACGGATCAGCTTCTGGCCGATCGAGACCAGTTCTGAGCCACAATCGGGGCAGACGCGGTCAGCCGCATCGACCTTGCAATGAATCTCTTCAACAGGCAAGTTGGCAAAAGCATCTTTACGGCTATATCCGGCCCGCGTCCTGCGCAGCGGCTTTTCAAGTATTTCCGGTTCCGCAACTACCGTATCGGCGGTTATCTCCGCTTCGTTGAAAACGCCAGGGATGAGCTGCTGCCCATCCATCAGGGCGGATGTCTTTTCGCTTTTGCGGCCGTAGAGTTTCTGGGTCAGAAATGAGACTTGTTCAGTCAATCGGCGGACTTGCTCAACAAGATTTTCATTGTTTTTCTGGAGTGCAGCATTCATTTGTCTTTGCTGTTCGAGTATCTCGTGAACGAGCTTGTCGCCTTGCATTTCAGTCGTTTCCTTTACGCATTTGCTAATGAAAATTGTACCACAGAACAGCTGGGATGTACAGCCTGTAATGCCTGTAAATAGGGCTTTTAAAGCTTTTTTTCTAACCTCTTTACAGGCTGAAACCCGTTAAATAATTCGCCCTGCTGACCGCTTGGCAATCACTTTTTTCTGGTCAATGGTCAGCCCTTCCATAAGCCAGCGGTACTGTTGCGGCGTCAGTTCCCGGACAGCTTCTGCGCTGCGCGGCCATTGGTAAGAACTTTTTCCGTCAAGCCGTTTGTACATAAGCACGAAGCCGTCGCCATCCCAGTAAAGGGCCTTGATCCTATCACAGCGGCGACCGCAGAACAAGAAAAAGGTATTGTCAAATGGATTGAGCTTGAAGCTCTGATCCACCAGTTGTGCCAATCCGTCAATCTGCTTTCTCATATCGGTATAACCGCAGGCCAGAAATATTTTAGCAC
>JAAYLM010000170.1 GCA_012521915.1 Oscillospiraceae bacterium
GTTACAAGCCCTGCTTTTATCATACCATATCCGGTGGGCTCAGGATCACTCATGACTGCCATGTTCCGGAGCTTTTTCGGAGCGGCTTGTATGTTCATCTGAATAAAGTTATAATGGCAAAGCATAATAAACGTTGCCAAATCGCCTGTCGCAGCCGCTTCGATTTCATGTGCTACGCTTGTCGGTGAAGCGAGAACAGGATGGTCTATCCTGACAGGTTAGGTGGGTCTGATCACGCTTCCTGCCAGATATGACAAAAGGTTATCGCCATGCAACCCAACCGGCTTCGCAGACCCCTTACACTTATTTTTTTGTCAGTAATGATGCTGGCCTTGTTTGTCTGGGTGCTGTTGATACGTCCGCAACCACTCGTACCCTGGTTTTTAAGTATCAGCCTGACATGTGCTGTTTGGTTTGGTTTGTTCAGTGGACGTCTGCCGGGTGGCTTAGCAGGCTTGTTCCTGGGTTTTTTCGTTTCATGGCAGCTTTTCTCTCCTGAGATAAATTTATGGCCGCCTTCTTTAGCTTTAGTCCTCTCATTCCGAAAAAATGAAGCGCTGCTTTTCTGGCTGATGCATCCTGTCCTGTCCATGGCGGCAGCACAGACAGCCGGACTGCTGGTTCATGAACAGCGATATCTCCGGCAGCAAAACTCCAGCCAGACCGCGAAATTAAAGCAGCTGACAGATCAAGTCAGCCAGTATCAAAAAACATTCAATGAGCTGCGCAAAGAACCACTTTATCGTCCGTCACTTCGTCAGCAACTCAAGCCGGATTCAGAACATGAACCAGTGGTTGGCACCCTTATTTCCGCAGTTTGTGAGAAGATCCGCACAAACAGGCGGCTGCAATTTCTGCACAATCAGGACATGGAACAGACTGCACAGGAAAACCTTTTTTTTGATCTGCTTCTGCACGTCCGCCCTGATCTGGTGGCCATTCTCAATCTGCAAGGCATGGTGATACAATTCAACCCATATTATCTGGGCGTTTTTGGTTATCCAGCCGATCGACCTGTCACAGGTCGGCCTTTCAGCGATTTTCTGGTTCCAGAGGATGTTGCTGCAGCAAAAGACAACATGAACAGGGCTTTGTACGGCAACCTGGACCCGTTGCACCGCTACGTCATCCGATCTGCTAGTGGGACAGCGCAAGGTCTGGCAACACCAGGTCAGGTCGGTCTGGAATGTACTGGTGATCCCCTGGTTATCGCGGTTTTTCTGGATCAGAACTGCTTTCCGCCAGTTCCCGGATCGTCCGACGCAGCGCGGTGGCTTGGACCTGATCCGCAACGCGACTGCATTCTGTCTGCAGAGGGTGTGATGCTCTATGTTGGAAAAAGCGTGGAAGAAGCTCTAGCCGAGCATGAACCGTCACTCATCGGAAAATCTTTTGACCGCTATGTCAGCAGGCGTAGCCTGGCCAGCTACCACAATCTGCAGAAGGTTCTAAGAAACAGCCAACCTGGTTCGGCTGATTTAATCATGCAGCCCAAAAGCGGCGATCATGTTACCTTACGCATGACAGCATGGCCGATACTCACACAGGATCATCAGCTTAACAGCATCATTCTGGCCACTCAAGACATCACAGAACTTATGGCTCTTGAGACGGCCTTGCAGCACCGCATGAAACTGGAAAAGGCCATCACTGAAATCTCTAAACGTTTTGTAGCCGTACCTGCCGATGAAATGGATAAGACGATCGAATCTGTACTAGGATGGATCGCTGAGTCAGAAGAAGTCGCGGAAAGCGCCCTGGAAATCTTCAAGTCAGCCACCATCAGCATACCTGCAAGATACCGGGCGCAGCCTGTATCTGCAATACAAACAAGCACCGAAAATCTTGAACGCTATGAGAATATTTCGGTACCCATCCAGGTTGCCGAGGAGCGTCTGGGTTGTTTCCATTTTTCTCTCGTGAAGTTTCAAGGCAGCTGGCTGGAGGAGGATCTCCCGTTGATTTCCCTGATCGGTGAAATCATCGTCAACGCGCTGATCCGCAAGGAAAATGAGCTTTCAATCCGGATCAATGAAAAAAGACTGGCGACCACCCTGCAGTCCATCGTTGACGCCGTCATTGCCACAGATACAGCTGGCCTGGTCATCAGTATGAACCGCTCCGCGGAAAAACTGACAGGCTGGACACAAGCGGAAGCTCATCGACGGCTGCTTTCCGATGTCATGCAGACCAACAGAGCGATCGGTACGTTTGTCTACAATGCACCCCTTTTATCGTCCAATGGAAAAACAGATACAGCAGATGCGGAAAAAACCGTTCGCCTATGGTCGCGTGATGGTTCTTTTTATTACATCTCAATCTCCTCTTCCGTCATAACTGACCAGGATGGTGTCGTTTACGGCGAAGTGATTGTCTTTCGCGACATTACCAGGGAAAAAGAAGAAGCCGACGAAATCCGTTATATCAGCTACCATGATA
>JAAYLM010000171.1 GCA_012521915.1 Oscillospiraceae bacterium
CTTCATGGGCGATACCGGATCCCAGGAGCTTGGTGCTGGCATCACGGGGATCGCGCTGCTCTATGGGGCACCCTGGCTGATCCTGTTCATCGGTGTCGTCTACATGGCTGAATCCTTGTCTGTCATCATACAAGTTGCCTATTTCAAACGTACCGGTGGCCGGCGCATCTTCCGCATGTCACCGATCCACCATCATTTTGAGCTGGGCGGCTGGACAGAAAAAAAGATTGTCCATGTTTTTTCGGCGGTTACACTGGCCGGGTCTGCTGTCGGCCTGCGGCTACTGCTGTAAGGGAAGGTAACCTTCCAGAAACTAAAGGAGAACGTAGACATGAAGCGGGAGAACATACTGAGCGGACAAGACGCACGCAATCGGGAGATCCGGCGGATCGGAGCCGACAGTCTTGTGCTGCCGCCAGCCCGACAGGTGAACGCCGGACTGCTGATTGTCACCCTGGTCTTGATCTGTTTCGGTCTGGTCATGCTGTTCAGTGCCAGTATGACAGACGGTTATTCCCGCGAAGGCAGCGCCTTGTTTTATGTGCTGAAGCAGGCAGGCATCACAGCCGCGGGTCTCATTGCCGCCCTTTTTGTTGCCTTGATCATACCCGTCAGCGCCTTTGACCACTTCTGGATGAGCCTGCTGTTGTATGGGGTGACAACCGGTCTGCTGGTTTATGTCAAATTTTTCGGGCTTGTCTTCAACAACGCACGCCGCTGGGTTAATATCGGCATCCAGTTCCAGCCGTCAGAGCTGGCAAAAATCGCCATAGTATTCTGCTTTGCCGGTTATGTATCTTTGCTGAAACGCCTGCGTAAAGCCGGGCGGCTGCGCTTTCGCACACCTTTCCGGCAGTTTCTGGCCGATGGCTGGCTGGACATCCTCCTGCCCGGCTTCGCCCTGCTGGTCTGGATCGGCCTGATCGCCTGGCAGCCGCATCTTTCTGGTGCTGTGATTATGAGCCTGATAACGCTCGCCCTATTTCTGACGGCCGGCATTCGCCTGCGTTCCTGGTTAAGTGCCCTGACCCAGATTCTGGTTGTTCTCCTGGTCGTCATACTGGCGATCAGCCTGTTGTTACCCGCTTTTCTGGGTGGCGGGCTGCAGGAGAAATACGACGAAGCCATGGCCGGCAACTTCGCCCATGTCCAGACCCGCCTCAATTCATTTTTCAATCCTGAAGAAGCCTCATCAGACGACATTTACCAGATCAACCAGGCACTTATCGCCATTGGTTCCGGCGGTATCAGCGGTGTTGGCCTGGGAGAAGGCCGCCAGAAATACAACTACCTGCCGGAAGCGCACAATGACTATGTTTTCGCGATCATCGGTGAAGAACTGGGTTTTGGCGGGACTGTGACAGTCGTTCTGCTCTTTCTGATTTTCATGGCTCTGGGGATCGGCGTGACCCGCAGGGCCTCCAATACTTTCGCCGCACTGCTGGCTAGCGGCTATACCATGCTGATCAGCATCCAGGCTTTTCTTAACATTGGTGTGGCGACGCATACACTGCCTTCAACAGGCATCTCGCTGCCTTTCTTCAGCTATGGCGGTACATCCAACCTGTTTTTCCTCATGGCCATTGGTCTTTTGCTGGCTGTTTCACGCAGTGGTCAGCGCCAGGCCGGTAATATGCTGACCCGCCGCCGGCAGCCTGGGAGCCCTGCAGGCAAACCGGGTCCTGACCGTACCCACGCCGCCCCGTCACCGCTGCCGCGGCGTGCGCCGGAATTCAGGCAGGGACTGTCAGGAGAAAACCGATGAATGGACGACGCTACATCATAACTGGCGGAGGCACCAGCGGCCATGTCAATCC
>JAAYLM010000172.1 GCA_012521915.1 Oscillospiraceae bacterium
ATCGGCGCTTTCCAGAACAAAAAGTTAGCTGGATAAAAATGCTGCACGGAGTCTGCTCAGCATAGACGGATGGGCTACCGGCCACCGAAAGGAGAGGGTTCTTATGAGAAATAAAGTAACGTGGATCGCTGTAACAATTCTCATGACCGTATTATGCGTATGTACGCTGTCAGCCTGCGGACAAAAGGGGGAGAATCCGACTCCGCTCCCCGTTCCCTCTCTTCCCATCGTCAGCGAGGAACCTGAACCCGAGGAGAATAATCTCCTTACAGATGAAGAGGGACTTGTACAGGTTTCAATTGAAAACGGCTCCGCAAGCATCTCTTTCGACCTTGCGCGTTGGGATAGCCTTTACGGTATTTTGCAGCCTTCTAAAGCATTTTCCTACCAAGAAGGGTATATGGACCCTACCAATCTCTCAGAAGGCCCCTTCCCGATCTCCGGTTTGACGGGAAAGGTCAAGGATGCTGTGATTGCCCAGATGGAAAGCCTGGATTGGATGGGTTACCCAAGCTTTGTCACCCCGGCTGTCATTCTCCTGATGGAGGATGGCAGCGTGGAGTGGCTTTTAGCAGACCCCTATTCCGCAGCGGTAAGCGCCGAGATGGATTCGGACTATCGACCTTATACAAGCTATGGGAGGCTCCCGTTAATCGAAAAGGTTCACAATCTCTCCTATGAGACTGAGGACGAGGGGCGGGGCGATATCACCGTCTATGCCGTCACCGGGGACGGCCTGCGGTATAATCTGCGCATTCTCTGTAATATGATGACGCTTTTCGACGATGTGTGGACCTGTGTACTCAGGTCGCCAATGGAGCAATACGCCCCCCCCCTGTATGGATATATGACTTTTTATGAAGACGGAAATATCCTATATGACGTTATAGAGGGCAGTTATTATACCGGTTATCCGTACGAGTCCTGGGTTGGTAAATACGAGCTTATCCTGGCAGAGGATCAATTGTACCCACCAGGCACAATCGTTTTTGATATGGAGCTAAACTGGTGGGTTTATGAATGGGATGAGGAAAGCGACTGCAGCAACCAGCAGTACACCCCACATATTAAAGGTACTTATCGCTTTGACGCCTATGCTGGCGGTACAATCGACCTCTTCCTAAATGACGGCGATGACCTCTATCCCTACAAAGAGGAGAATCCGGAACTCTACACCTTCTGGTTTGGCGACTATGTGGGCTGGACTGACAGCTTTTCCAACATGACAGATGAGGAGCTTGTGGGCTGGCTCACCTCTCAGGTTCCCGAGGCTTATGAGTGGATCTATACATATGGGATGACACCGCTGATAACGGGAGATTATACCCAGTTTACCGACGGTGATGTGGGACGCGACATCTGGCTGGGAACAGATTCAGGTGGTAAGTTTACGCGGGAAATCCTATATTCAATCGGCATGTATGGTGCGATTTATGAATATGACGCTGTGGGGGACCGCTGGACTCTACTTGGAGTGCTATGATAAAAGTGCAGTACAAAATCGCAGAAAACAGGAACTGTATATCAGTGTTGATGATGTGAAATGGCATCACAAAGAGCTGTATCAAAAAACGGGCTATACCGACAGAGTGAGCCTTGCCGGGGCTGTGATTGACAAATCTTTTATCGTACCCGGTCTGTAAAAGCATCATAAAGCAAAAATCCGCACCCGAAAATGGGCGCGGATTTTTTATTGCCTTTTTTGAAAATCGGGAGAAAAACTACCCAGTTGGGTAGGGTGCTTTTTCAAGATACCCGTATAATGAATGTTGTAATAGCAGAAGTGACCCGATTTTGAAAATAGAAGGCAGGTGATACGATGTGCGAAAGGTCATTGTAAATATGAAAAACTATATTTTCGCCGATGCAATTGCACAATCGCTCCAAACCGATCCACGCAGCGATTTTACCGTGCAGCGGACGACCTCCACGGAGGAGTTGCTTCAATACAGCAATTTGTGTGAGCCGTATGCCGTACTTATGGAGGTCAACGGCTATCCGCCTTATGTATTGGCGGAACGGCTCATCATCCGAGACGAGGTGAAAAAGGTCAATCCAGACTGCAAAATTGTACTTGTCGTGGATGAAAATTCCGAAAAGGAGGTTGCCGCCCAGGTCAGACAGGCAAAAAAGGACGGACGGATCGACCAATTTATCTATGGCTCTATCAGCGCAAATTATCTTGTGGCGTTGATGGATACGCTTTAGCAGCAACAAGCAAGGAATGGAGTGCTATGATAAAAGTGCAGTACAAAATCGCAGAAAAGTGGGATAAAATAAACACTTGAGGGAGCGATGAAAATGGGAACAACATACACGCG
>JAAYLM010000173.1 GCA_012521915.1 Oscillospiraceae bacterium
CATCAGCCTCGGGCGAAAAGCCATAAGTCAGGCAGGGACCGGGCATGGCAGCACGCACCTGCGCATACTGCTCAATATCTCTGTTGACGACTGACTGGCGGCTCATGCCGAACAGGCGCAGTTTCGCAGCCAGGTAATCCTCCATGCTGTCATGCTCCCGCGGACCGATGTGGTCGTGGTAAAGGTTGGTGAAAGCGCCGGTATAATATTCGCACCCATAAACACGATCAAGCATCAGGCCCTGTGATGAAACCTCCATCACACAGCTGTCCATCCCCTTTTGCACCATTTGATCCAGGAGAGCCTGCAGGTCATAGGACTCAGGAGTGGTCCTTGACGCGAGGCTTACCTGGTCACCGATGATGTTGGCTATCGTCCCGATAAGGCCGACACGACGTCCGGCGGCAGCCAGAATGGAGCGTGTCATGTAGCTTGTTGTTGTCTTTCCCTTGGTTCCTGTCAAGCCGATCAATTCCATCTGGCCGGATGGGTGGCCGAAAAAACGATCTGAAAGATGCGCCAGCGCCTGGCGGGTGCTGGCAACCTGTACCCAAGGAACCTTCAGTCCGGCGACAGGTTTTTGCAGCACCACGGCACATGCGCCCTCCCGTTCGGCCTGCTAGGCATAGGCATGACCATCTGAAACAAAACCTTCTATGCAAACAAACAAGGCGCCTTGACGCGCCTTGCGCGAGTCATAGACAATCGTGTCGATGACTGTGGACAGGTCGCCTTGCTGCTCAAGTATAGCCAGGCCTTCCAGCAGCTCCGCGAAAGTCGGTTTTTGTTCTCGTCCCATGTGTTCCCTGCCCGGACCCGCGCTGACATCTTTTCACCCCGGCCGGATCGGCCGCTGTCGCACCGTGCGCTCTGGTCCTTGTTGTCCTTTCTGCGTTTCTTAACTGTCTATTTTATTCCGCGTCACCGTTTTGGGCAAGTTCTTCTTCGATCTCGATGAAGGTCACCTCGACACAATCCCCTCGATAAAGCTTCTCAACAACCTCATCTGTGTTGTCATCTGAGGTCTTGTCCTGATCTGTCCCGACATCTGTCAGATTGTCATCGTCCGGGGCGCCTCCGGTCGGCTCCGCTTCCGCGGTACCCGGCTCATTGCTTTCGGTCAGCTGTACAGGTAATGGATCCTGCGAAGCCACAATGCCCAGGCAAGAGCCGTCAATCAGGATATTGAGGCCGCTTTCCGCAGCCAGGGTCATGGCTTCCTGAACGGTTCTGCCCCGGAAATCCGGAATGGCAACTTGCTCCATATCCGGTGTTTCGACTGGATAAAGTGCCACCAGTGACCGGTTATGCAATGGGGTTCCCGGCTCTGGCCATTGCTGTTTGACCAGCGTGGCATCGCCCATGGTTAAAGCGGCGCTTTCACCGCGAAAGCCTTGTTCGTTGAGCAGTCGCAGTGCCTCTGACAAGGTCAGACCCCGGACATCCGGGACTTTGGTCAACGCTGTAAGCCGGGAGACATCCGAATCGCTGAGCACACGCTCAACACCCTGGTAGGCCAGGGTCCGCTCAATGATGCGTCCGCATGTTTTTGCGGCGACTTTTGAGGTCAGATTGCGGTCTTCCGGTTTATCCAGGACGACCAGTACGACAATCTGCGGATTTTCGGCCGGCGCGATACCCGCAAACGAAAGGGTGTGGTCGCCATCGTCGTCGGTTGACGTACTGGTTTTTCCAGCCACGCTGTAACCTTCGACATACGCGGGTGATCCGGTCCCGTAAAGTACAACGCCTTTCAGCTGCTCGCGCACACGCGTTGCCGTGCTTTCCGAGATCACCTGGCGCAGTGTCTCCGGCTTCCGTTCGCTGACCATGGCGCCATCAGTATCCGTCACTGATCTGATGACACCGGGACGAACCAGCTTGCCGCCGTTGGCAAACACGCAGAAAGAAGTGGCCATCTGCAGGGGTGTCACCGTTGAAGACTCGCCAAAAGAAAGCGTTGCCATATCGATGTCGGTTGGTGTACTGTGCAGGATGCCGGTTGATTCCGCAGGCAGATCGATACCGGTCTTATCCATCAGGCCAAATGAGCGGATATAACTATAGAAGCGATCAAGGCCGAGGTTAAGTGACAGCTGGGCGAAAACCGGGTTGCAGGAACGCCAGAACGCCAGCTCCAGGTTCTCTTCACCATGTCCGCCACGCCGGACACAATTGATGGTCCAGTTATAAAGCGTCAGCGGCTTGCAGACCACATCCGATTTTTCATGAGCCAGAGCTTCTTCCAGAACCATTGACAATGTCAAGGCCTTCATGGTCGATCCAGGCTCATAACTGTCAGATATGGCTCTGTTGCGCCATACATTGGCTGAGAGATACTCGATGGACGCCGTATCGCTTCCCTGCCATTCATCAGGATCCATACCGGGTGGGCAGGCGGTGGGGTCGCTGCTGCTGAAGAATGGATATGAAGCCATTGCCAGGATATCGCCTGTATAGGGATCCATGACGATAACCTCGCCACCTTCGCGGACATCATAAAGCGCAACAGCTTTAGCCAGCTCCTCCTGGACGATTTTCTGTATGTTGATATCCAGCGTGACCGCCAGATTCTGACCGTGCCGGGCACGCAGGCTGGTGGGTACGGAAAATGGCAGCGCGCCTTTGCTTCTGTAGTTGTCGGTTTCCACATACATGTAGCCGGGCTGGCCAGTCAACAACCTGTTGTATTGCAGCTCAACACCCAGCTGGCCCACCAGCAGCCCATCGTCATAGCGGCAAAACCCGATGATCTCACTGCCAAGAGAGCCATTGGTGTAGTAGCGCCGTGCCTCAGTGTCGATGCGCACACCACCGATGACATGCTCAAGGAGGTACGTGCGCAGCAGCTCGGTCTGGTCGCGCGGCACGTCCTTTTTTAGCTGGATATAGGATTCATCTGTCTGGGCCAGTGCGTTTTGAACGTCCTGCAGCGGAAGTTCCAGAATCGTGGCAATCTGTTCACTGATCTGTTCCTTCGCGACATTTTTGGTGATGGAGTAGACATCTTTGGGGGTAATGCCAATACGGTGCACATAGGTTGTACCTGCCAGCTCGACACCGTTGCGATCAAAAATATGGCCGCGGCGCGGTTCTTCCGTGACCCTTTTGAAATGCTGAGCCGCGGCTTTCTCTGCATTGACCACATGATCGATGATCTGGATCTGGTAAAGCTGGTAAATCAGAAAAGCGGCAAAAAGAAAAAGACAAGCCCCGAAAAAAAGAATGCCTGGTCGCCGGGTCGGCCGCTGTTGTCCAGCCTGCCAACGTGCATCGCGTGGCAATGTCCGCGATGCGGCCGGCTTACCAGCCGGCCGGCTGCTGTTGCTGCTCTGCTTCTTACGCACGTCACTCCTCCAGATTTACGCGTAGGGTCTTGAAATACGCCTCAATGGCAGAGAACGCTCCAGTCAGGTAAGCTTCATCATCCGCCAAGGCCGAGCCTGGTGAGGTGTAGACCACCCGGTCCGTATCCGGCACATAGACTTTAATCACCTGGGAGCGTGCAGGGTCCTGCAGTCCCAGCCTGCTGATGGCCTGCTGGCGAATCTGGTCCAGATTTGTTTTCTGAGCCAGTGATTCTCTGATCTGGCTGCTTTCCTTGTTGTACTGGCTGATCTGCTGTTCCATGGCCACGGCCGTGAAATTCATCTCCAGGATTCTGGCCTGACGGTATACAATAACGCAGAACACGGCAGATACCGACAAAACGAGACCGACCATCATGGCCATCAGCCGCAAACGGCGGCGGGCCAGTTCTCTGCGGATGGCCTGCATACGGCGGGCGACCAACGCTTCATGCGTCGGTGTGGCGGTTACCGGTATGCGCCTGGTTTTGAGCTGCGGTGAGCGCTGCTCTGGCTGACTTGTGACCGGCCATCTCTTCTTTTTTAGTGCCAGGTTGCCATCAGTGTAGGACATGGCTACGCTCCTTATTGTTGACGTCTGTTGCCACAATCCGTTCAAAGCAACGCAGGTGGGCGCTGCGGGACCGTGGGTTGGCGGACTTCTCCTCTTCGGTGGCTATGATCGGCCGTCTGGTCAGCACACGACCCATCGGTTTCCTGCCACAGGTGCAAACAGGAAAGTCCCGCGGGCAGATACAAGGTTTTTCCAGTGTCTGGAAGGCCTGCTTGACCAGACGGTCTTCCAGTGAATGAAACGTGATGACGCAAAGGCGGCCGCCATCCTGCAAAAGGGGCGGCGCGATCTTGAGCAGTTGTTCCAGGACTTTGAGCTCATCGTTGACAGCGATGCGCAAAGCCTGGAAGGTACGGCGGGCCGGGTGCTGCGCTTCGCGTCGCGAAGCAGCCGGCATAGCGGTGATAACGAGTTCTGCCAGATCCGTCGTGCTGTTGAACGGACGCTGGCTGCGCCTGGCAACAATCGCGCGGCTGATACGGCCGGCATAGCGTTCTTCGCCATAGTCGAACAGGATGTCCGCCAGCCGGTCTTGCGGCCAGGTGTTGACCAGTTCCGCTGCTGTCAACGATGATGACTGGTTCATGCGCATATCCAGCGGGCCATCCTGCAGATAGGCAAAACCGCGCTCCGGCTGGTCCAGCTGCCAGGAAGAAACACCCAGATCGGCAAGGATGCCATCTGCTGCGGCAATCTTCCTGTTGGACAAAATGACATCAAGTTCGGCGAAATTAGCCTCGACCAGCGAGATGCTGGCTAGACTTGCCAGTTTATCCAGCCGCTCCGCTGCAGCCTTCAGGGCGTCCGCATCCTGATCAATACCAATCAGTTGCCCCTTTGGACCCAGCTGTTGCGCGATCGCTGCGGCATGGCCGGCACCACCCAGTGTACAGTCGACATAGCAGCCGTCCGCGCGAATATTCAGCCAGAAGAGGGTTTCTTCGGCCAGTACAGGAA
>JAAYLM010000174.1 GCA_012521915.1 Oscillospiraceae bacterium
GCCCTGCTCACGGCCGGTTTCAACTGGCAGGGCAACCGGCTGCGTTTGAATGATCCGGATTTCATCTTCGCGTTTCTTGACCAGTCGCTTGCAGAACTGAAATCACTGGCGCAGGTGGACCTCTCAACCGCCGCCAGGCAGGTAGTGATCCGTCCGGCGCCGGACATCCGTGTTAACTTCCGCTGGCTGGAGGACCAGGTCAGCCTGCTGCTGGAACAGCACTACGGGGACATGCCTGCCATCGAGCAGGCACACTACCTTCAAGCTTTAAGGGGAAAAAAACGCTATATACGCAATGCGGATGGCAGTTTCCGCCGCATCAACCAGCAGCATGGCAACCTGCTGTTGGCTTTGCATGACCTGCTCAGGCTCTGGCAAACAGCACCAAATGACCAGATCACCCTACCCCGATACCGGGCGCTGTCCCTGGAGCCGATCATCCAGCAGCTGCAGAACCGCGAGGCTGAGTCCGCCACCAGCCCACCGCTCATCAGCATTGACGAGCGGATCATTGAATTGATCAATCATCTGCGTGAGCCGGGAGCACTTAATTTCCGAATACCACAATCCCTGTCCCGCCAACTGAGGCCTTATCAGAAAAAAGGGGTTCACTGGCTCTGCATGCTGGACTACTACGGCCTGGGCCGCATCCTGGCAGATGTCATGAGTTTGGGCAAAACACTGCGGACCATTGCCTTTATTCAGATGCTTTGGAACCGGCGCAAGAAGATATCCTTGATCATTGCGCCAACCAGCTTAATCTACAACTGGCTCAGTGAGTTTGAGAAATTTGCTCCGCGGCTTCCGGTTCTGCTGATTGACGGCAACCGCCAGCAGCGCAGCAGCCTTCTAGGCGATCTCGACAAGTATGCCTGCGTCATCACTTCATATGCCCTGTTGCGCAGAGATATCGACACCATAAAAGAATACGCATTCGCCAGCTGTTTTCTGGATGAAGCACAGAACATAAAGAATCCGGATACGCTGAATGCCCGCTCTGTCAAGCAGGTCAGGACAGACCGCGGTTTTGCCCTGACAGGAACCCCGCTCGAAAACTACCTGCTGGAGCTCTGGTCAATCTATGATTTCGTCCTGCCTGGCTACCTGCACAGTAAACGGATTTTTCAGAACCGGTTCGAAATACCGGTCACCCGGGATAACAACAATGAAGTTCTGAAAGAGCTGCAACAGCTGATAAGGCCGTTTATCCTGCGCCGTATGAAAAAGGAAGTTCTCCATGAGCTTCCGGATAAGATTGAAAGCCGCACCATCTGTGATATGACACCCGAACAGCGGGAAATCTATCTTTCTTTTCTTGACCGTTCCCGGACTGACCTGCAACAGGAGCTCTCCTCCAGTGGCTATGCCCGCAGTCAGCTGTATATCCTGGCCTTGCTGACCAGGTTGCGTCAAATCTGCTGTCATCCTGCGCTTTTTTTGCCGCAATACAATGGTGGCAGCGGGAAGTTGCTGCTTCTGGAGGAACTGCTGGCTGACAGCTTCTCGGCAGGGCATCGGGTCCTTGTGTTCTCCCAGTTCACCAGCATGCTGGAATTAATCCGCGCAAATCAGAAAGAACAGGGCATTAAGCCGTTTTATATTGATGGCCAGGTCACATCAGAAGAAAGGCTCAACCAGGTTGAACGCTTCAACGCCGGCGAAGGCAAACTCTTTCTTATTTCCCTGCGGGCTGGCGGCACCGGCCTTAATTTAACCGGTGCTGATACGGTCATCCATTATGATCCTTGGTGGAACCCTGCGGTTGAAGAACAGGCGACCGATCGGGCTTATCGCATTGGTCAGGAGAATGTGGTCCAGGTTTTCAAACTCTTCACCCGTCATTCGGTCGAAGAGAAAATACAAAAACTGCAGCAAAAAAAACAAGACCTGATTGATTCAGTCATCAAACCCGGACAAAACCTCTTATCCAAAATGTCACTGGAAGAAGTCATGAGCTTATTTGAACCTTGATTGAACGGGGCTGATTCGATATAATATTTAAGTGAAAAGTCGCCTGGGATACCCTTTCTCCCGGCTTTGGAGGTTCTTAGTGAAACTTAAATCAATTGATGTTGACCAGTTCAAGCAACTGGTTGAATCGTGCAGCGGGCCTGTCAGCCTCACCACCGCGGACGGCGACCAGCTGATCGCAAGCAGCAACCTGACATCCCGTATCGGTCTTGATCTGGTTTTTACAGTCGCACAACAGCAGGATATCACCATCACCTGCGCGAACAAAAGTGACCAAGAGAAAATAGACCAGTTCCTCAACCAAGCGTCTGACCAGCTCACCTGATTCTTTTTTCACATCCTTGCGTAAAAAAACCCGACATTCGTCGGGCTTTTTTATTAAGACCACAACTTTACCATTGACTTATCGGTGCTTTTTCCTGCTGCGCAGGCTGATTGACGGCGGATTCAAGCTTCTCCGCTTGTCAAACAGCAGCACCTGAAAAGTCTACCCGCTGCGAGGGGGGAAGTTGTGTTATGACTGACTGGCTTCCAGCGCCTGCCTCAGGTCATCCAGAATGTCATCGATGTGCTCGATCCCCACAGAAAAACGGATAAGGTCGGGCGAGATGCCTGCCGCAGCCAGTTCAGCGTCATTCATCTGACGATGGGTCGTGCTGGCCGGATGCAGCACGCTGGTGCGGGCATCCGCTACATGGATGACAATGGCAGCCAGCTTCAATGCCTCCATAAAACGGACCGCTGTATCTCGACCTCCTTTCAGGCCAAAAGAGATGACGCCACAAGTGCCGTCGGGCATGTATTTCTGCACCAGGCCATGGTAGCGGTTTTGCTTGAGTGCGGGATAGTTGACCCAGCTGATCCGATGATCCTGCTCCAGGAATGCCGCGACTTTTTCCGCGTTGCGGCAGTGTCGTTCCACACGCAGGAACAGGGTTTCCAGCCCAAGGTTGAGCAGAAAGGCGTTAAACGGGCTGGCCACAGCGCCAAGATCCCGCATCAGGTGGGTTCTCGCTTTGGCGATGTAGGCAGCAGAACCAAATTGCTGCGTGTATACGATCCCATGATAGGAGGCGTCCGGTTCTGTCAGCTCAGGGTAGTGGCCTTGTGACCAGTCAAAGCGGCCGCTGTCAACAATAACTCCGCCAACACTTGTTGCGTGCCCATCCATGTATTTTGTGGTTGAGTGCACAACGATATCCGCGCCAAAAGCAATAGGCTGGCAATTGACTGGTGTGGGGAAGGTATTATCCACAATCAGCGGAACGTGGTTGGCGTGTGCCAGTCTGGCAAAACGTTCGATATCCAGAACGACCAGTGTCGGATTGGCCAGGCTCTCAGCGAAAACCAGCCTGGTATTGGGCTGGAAGGCAGCCTGCAGAACGTCATCTGAAGCGTTGGGATCAACAAAAGTGATCTCAACGCCCATTTCCCGCAAAGTTTTCTGGAACAGGTTGTAGGTACCGCCATAGATTGATGAAGAACTGATCATGTGGTCGCCAGCCTGACAGATGTTGAATACAGCGTAGAAACTGGCGGCCTGACCTGAAGAGGTAAGCAGGGCACCTGCACCGCCTTCCAGTTCGGCAATTTTCTGCTCAACCGCTGACATGGTCGGATTGCCCAGCCTTGTATAGAAATCACCTTCAGCCTGAAGGTCGAACAAAGCACCGACCTTCTCTGCTGAGTCATATTTGAATGTTGTGCTCTGATATATCGGCAGGACGCGCGGCTGACCTTCTTGCGGCTGATAACCGCTTTGGATGCAACGTGTCTCCAGTCTGTACTTTTTCATGGTTCACCTTGTATAATGCAAATGCATTATATTTTCCTTTCTTTTGATTTTTTCTGTATCATGCGAGTGGACGCTGTGGATTGGTTGTATACGATCGTTTGACGATTTTCTCCCGCGGATGATTCTGCCGCTATTGTAGCACATCCCTATCTTCCGCTGAAGCCCTGAGTTCCAGCGGCCGCTTTGGATAAAGACAAAAAAGTTCTGAAAAAACGTAACATAAAGCATTGCTTTGACTATCAAATTTTGTTAATATACGCTTTATTCAGTATGAACTGAAACAAGACACCAGATTTAGGGAGGTTATTTATGAAAAGGAAATATCTTGCGCTCATCGTTTTTGTCATGCTGGCCGTTATGGTCTTTGCGGCCTGCAGCAGCGGCGGCGCGACAGCTTCCGGTGATGTCAAGCTGGGGCTCGGTACGATCAACCGCATCAATAAGTCAAAAGACGCTGGCGAAGCGGATGGCGTAGCCCAGACCGATGCTGTCGTCGCAGCAGTCTCCGTCGACAGTGAAGGCAAAATTGTTGCTGTCAATATTGACATGGTGCAGTCAGCCATTGCCTTTACTGTTGATGGCAAATTGGCCACAGATCCGGAAAAACTTGTCAGCACCAAAAAGGAACTGGGCGACGATTATGGCATGAAGGCCCGTTCCAGCCTCAACAAGGAATGGTACGAGCAGATCGCAGAACTGGAAAAATGGCTTGTTGGTAAAACCGTCAGCGATATCGATGGCATGGCCTTGACAGAAGGCAAACCTGATGACCTGAAAACCAGCGTAACCATTACTGTTACCGATTATCTCGCGGCCGTGAAAAAAGCGATCGCCAACGCCGGCTAAGCCAGCGCAGATCATGAAACCTGACAGGCAAATACCATGCCAGCAAAGCCGGGGGATTCCTTTAAGGGGAGCCCTCGTCTTTTTATTGCTCATGGCCATGCTTAGCACGATCATCACCGCGAGTTGCCAAAAACCGTCCGCTAAACGCTTCAGCACTTCTTTTACGGGCAGTTTCGATACGGTGATCCAGATCATCGCCTATGCGGATCATGCCGATACCTTTGCGTTATGGGCCGATCTGGCGGAAAAGCGCTTCGCTGAGCTGCATCAATTGTTTGATATTTACAACGCTTACCCTGAATTGAACAACCTTCATACCATCAACGAGAACGCCGGGATAAAACCTGTCCAGGTCGATCAGGTTGTCATCGATCTGCTGCGTTTCTGCCTGTCCTGTGATGACTTGTCGCCGGGAACCATCAACATCACCTTGGGTCCGGTCCTCTCAATCTGGCACGATGTCCGTACCCGGGCCGCACTTGATGAAGCGGTCAGCCTGCCTTCCCAGAATGATCTGGAAAAAGCGGCGCGCCTTAGTGACCTCGACAACTTGCAGATAGACGAGCAAGGCAGCACCGTTTATCTGGCGCTGAAAGGTATGAAACTGGATGTTGGCGCGGTTGCCAAAGGCTATGCAACAGAGCTGGTCTCCCGTGAGCTGATCGCTGCCGGTATGACCTCAGGGATCATCAGTGCAGGAGGCAGCAACGTTCGCCTCATCGGTAGGCCAGCCGACCCGGAACGCGAAACCTGGCAGATCGGCCTGCAAAATCCATTCAGCAATCCGCTGATCCCGGATGAGCCCACGCTGGATACCCTGCTGGTCAACGACCAGTCTGTCGTGACAAGTGGCGACTATCAGCGTTATTTTATACGCGACGGTGTTGTCTACCACCATCTGATTGATTCGCGCACACTGCAGCCAGCCCGTCATTTCCGTGCGGTAACCGTGATGACAACAGACAGCGGCCTGGCAGACTACCTGTCTTCGGCGCTGTTTCTTTTACCTTATGAAGAGAGCCGTGCGCTGGTTGAGAAAATCAACGACTGTGAAGCTTTGTGGGTCTTTCCCGATGGACACATTGAGACTACACCCGGGATGCAAGATCGGCTGAAAAGCAGACGACCGCAGGATTAAGCATACAACTACTTTCCAGTCTGAACAGTAAAAGCAGACGCCGAAAAGACTGTGGATCGTGGTGTTGGGCCTCTGCTTGGCAAATTTTCCTGACGTTTATGCTTGATATGCTTCCGGCGCGAACTGGGCCTGATACAACTCAGCGTACCGGCCATTCCTCTCCAGGAGCTCTGTGTGGCTGCCCAGCTCAACCAGGTGACCGTGATCCAGCACTATGATCATGTCACAATTTCGGATTGTCGACAGGCGGTGCGCAATGATGATGGTGGTGCACTTCCGGGCTACATTAGCGATTGATTGCTGAACATACTGTTCAGTTTCTGTGTCGATGTTGGCAGTTGCCTCATCAAGGATAAAAATGGCTGGCTGGCGGGCAATGGCCCGCGCGAAACTGAGCAGCTGCCTTTGTCCTGCTGAAAATGTGCTGCCGCGTTCGGTGACCGGTGTTTCCATCTGACGAGACAGGCCGCTGATGAACGTGTCCGCGTAAGCAGTTTTCAGGGCGATGGCAATCTGGTCATCATCAATATAGTCATCACCCAGCCGGATGTTATCGGCGATCGTACCGGAGAAAAGAAACACTTCCTGGTGAACGATCGCGATCTGCCGTCGCAGGTCACTCAGGCGGAAAAGGCGGATATCCTGACCATCGATCAGGATCTGCCCTTTCTGAATATCATAGAAACGCAGCAGCAGAGCAATGATCGTTGTCTTGCCGGCGCCTGTCGCGCCAACAATCGCCACACTTTGCCCCGGTTCTATGGTTAGGGATACATCGCGCAGAACCCAGTCCTCTTCTTCATAGGCAAACCAGACATTCCTGAACTCAATATGTCCACGCACAGATTTGAGCGGTTGACCTGCATGCAGGTCCTCCTGCCCTTCTTTATTGTCCAGCAGTTCAAAAATGCGCTCTGCCGAAACCACAGCAGACTGGATGGTCGAGTATTTTTCCGCCATATCATTGATCGGCTGAAAAAACTGCTTGATATAAGCCGTAAAGGCATAAAGCACACCGATCTGCAGAACCCCCTGAACGAGACCACGGCTGGCATAGGCAATCAGCACAACAATCCCAATCGTGTTGATGATCTCCATAACCGGTCTGAGAAGACTGTTTAGTTTGATCTGCAGGCTGGTGCTGCGGCAATACTCATCATTTAAAATTTCAAATTCGTTTCTTTTTGCTTTTTCACGATGGTAGATCTGGACAAGGCGCATGCCGGAGATATTCTCAGCAAAAAAACCGTTGATGCGGCCGATCAGGCCTTTCATCAGGATAAAGTTCCGGCGCAGCGCTTTGCGGATCAGGACCGTAACCAGCAGAATCAGCGGCGTGGTGGCAAAAGCGATCAGAGCCAGCTGCCAGTCCAAGATCAGCATCATCGTGATGATACCGATCAGCAGCAACGTATCTTTCATCAGGCCGACCAGCACATCAGCAAAAAGTTCGTTGAGTGTTTCCACGTCATTGGTTGCCCGGGTGATCAGCCGGCCGGAAGCATAACGATCCAGAAAGCGCATGGGCAGGTGCATAATGTGAAAAAAGACGTCCCGGCGGATATGCATCAGGGTGTTCTGCCCCATTTTAGCAACAACCATCGCCTGAAAGATCTGGACACCCGAACTAATCGCGATAGCTGCGAAGTAGGCAATGCCCAACCAGATGATCGGGGTCATAGCGTTGCTTATGTTGCCCACTTTTAGATGTTTGTCGATGACGATCTGCAAAATAAACGGCTGGATCAGGGTTGCCCCGTTGATAATGATAACCAGAAACATGCTGAAAAACAACAAAGGCAGTTGCGGGCGCAGGTAAGGCAGCAGGCGACGTAAGCCGCCTTTCCCCATCCGTGCCTGTTTCTCCAGTTCGATCTGTTGCCTGGCTTCTTCTTTTATATTAGCTGTTATCGACATGCCTTCACTTCCCCTCTTCCCGCTCTGACTGCCTGCTGGCAATCGATGCGTAGAATCCGCCGACGGCCAGCAGTTCTTCATGCCGTCCGCGCTCAATGACCAGGCCGTCTGATAAAACAAGGATTTCATCGCAGTACTGCAGCGCGCTGATCCGGTTGGCAATGATCAGGCAGCCGGTTTCCCGCTTGGCCATTGTTTGGCGCAACTGCTCCAGGATACGCCGTTCTGTTTCGGTATCCACAGCAGACAAAGCGTCATCCAGGATCAGGAGGGGTGCCTGGCGAAGCAGAGCCCTGGCCAGGCCCAGCCGCTGGCGCTGTCCACCTGACAAGGTCATGCCGCGTTCTCCCACGATGGTCTCATAACCATGCACAAACTCAGAGACGGTTGTGTCCAGATCAGCCAATTTGCTGGCCGTACGTATGTCCTCCTGTGTATAGCGGTCGTCAAAAAAGCGGATGTTATTGCTTAAGGTGTCTGAAAAAATGAAGTTATCCTGGGGAACGTAAGCGATCTGACGACGCAGGACAGACAGCGGAATCTGGCGGATATCCTGACCGTCCAGAAAGATTGTCTGGTCAGGCACATCATACAGGCGAAGCAACAGATTAGCCAATGTCGTTTTGCCGCTGCCGGTCCGACCCAGGATACCGACCATCCGGCCAGGCTGCAATGTCAGGGAGATCTGGCGCAAAGCCGGCTTTTTTTCACCGGGATAGACAAAGGTCAGGTCGCGCACATCGATTTCTCCACGGAGGCGCTCCGCCCACTGGTTCGCCGGTTTGATGCCCGGAAGATCCTGCACGACCGGTTCAACCTTGACGATGTCCATATAGCGCCGCAACGATGCCATGCCACGCTGCATCACATTAATGATTCGCGCGATTGAGCGGAACGGATTGATGGTTAGTGTCGGATAACCGTTAAATGCCACAAAAGAGCCCCGCGTCACTTGCAGGTGCAAAACCAGGGAACTGCCGTAAATCAGGGCTATGGAAAAACTGATGCCAAAGAGAATATTGACAGCAGGACCCATTGATGCCGATATTTTCGTCATGTTGATGTTGGCGTGCCAGCTGCGCCGGTTCAACTGCTCGAACCGTTCTACTTCCTCATCTTCCTGTCCATAAGCCTTGATCACCTCAATGCCTGTGATGCTTTCCTGTACACGGTCGGAAACAGCAGCAAAGGCTTCCTGCACCTTGCGGAAGCGGACCCGCACCTGCCGGCCCATCCAGATAATGATGGCGATAATCAGTGGAACCGGTGACAGGGCGAACATTGTCAATCGCCGGTCAACATCACCGGACATACTCCCGATCGCCAGAATGATCATCACCACGGTATTGGCACTCAAGGCCAGGCCAGGTCCGAAGGTCTGGCGGATCGCCCCGATATCATTAATGGCATAGGCCAGGAGATCACCCGTTTTCTGATGTTGGTAGAACTGCATCGGCAATTTCTGCAAATGCTCGAAAAGCTTTTGGCGCAAAGCTATTTCCAGATGACGGGCATTACCCATAATGAAATAGCGCCAGATAAAACGGGTGATAAAGGCTGCCAGCGCCACCAGCAGCATAAGGCCAAGGCCGCGGTAGACCGCAGGCATCATGATCTCCCCGGCTGGTACATTCAGTTCATCAATCAGGTCGCCCAGAATGCGGGGGACCAGAACCTGTGTGTAGGCAGACAAACCGAGAAAAATGAAACCTGGCAGATACAGCCAGGCATATCGCTTCCAGAATTGTTGCAAAACCCTACCTCCATCAGTAGCAAACAAGTAAAACTCTATTTATCTTATCACAAAACAAACAAATGCGAGAATCTGTACAAACAAAATGACCGGAACACCCAGAAAAAAACTGCGGTGCCTCGTTTTATGACGGAATACATACATACCGGCAAGGACACCCGGCGTGGCGCCAGCCAGTGCCAGCAAAAAGAACACCCGTTCCGGAACACGCCGTTTTCGCGTGCGTGCGCGTGCTTTGTCCAGAGCCATCAGGTAAAAGGCCGTTATGTTGAGCAGCATACTCAGTAAAACGGGCCAGAAACAAGGCTGGATGGCCAGATCCGATATGGGGGGCAGCAGGGGCGCCGACAGCAGGAAGCCGCTCAAATCAGCGATGAGCCAGTGGTACATAAGGCGGGCACCGTCGGGGGAGCAAAGCGATGTCCAGGCGGGCAAACCGCTGCAGGCCGTGCTGCATCGGCTGATCGGGCCATTCAGTGCCAATCAGCGGCTGAGCATAGCGGATAAAGTCATCAGTGACATCAAGCCCGTCCCGGCTGATCCATTCAAGCGGCAGAAAACGTGCTGAGTTTGCCATCGCCCGCAGCGGAACCTGGTCATAAACAACACGGTATGGCTCATCTGAAGCACGCAGGATTGTGGCCATGTAACCGGTACCCGAGCGCATGGCGACGGTCACCGCATGCGCTCCGACTGCCCAGGCTTCTTCTATATCGACAACCGAACGGTAAATCGCGGTTGAGCGCTGCAAAACGCCGGGGACCTGAGCGGTTGCCTGACCACGTGCGTGCAAACCCGCCTTATTCAGGTGGTTGATCACAATCTGTGCCACGGTCATCTGGCTGGCACCGTATTCAATATGCCCGAAACCATCGCGTGCAGCGCCGATATGACCAGCGTCAAAACCCTCGTTGACCACCAGGATGCAGCGTCCGGACCGCTTCAGTTCACGGTTGACGTTTTCGGTCAGGGACTCGAGATTGTTTCCGGCTTCTGCGAAATAAAGTTGCAGGGGCCACTGCCTTTCCGGGTCAGCCAGCCGGGCGGCAGCTGTTATGAACCCGGATTTTCTGCCCATGGCCTGCCAGACTGAGACACACTCTGAGACAGACATGCCCCGGTTCTCTTCCTCAGTGTTTTGCATGACCATGGCCCAATAGCGGGCAGTGCTGCCATATCCAGGCGTATGGTCGATTAACGTGCGTCCCTCGTCTCCCAGATCATTGTCGATGGTTTTGGGCACGCCGGTCACCACAAGATCCAGTCCCCGGGCATGTGCAAGACGGGACACTTTATCAGCTGTATCCATTGTATCATTGCCGCCGATACAGAAAAGAAAACCGATTTCATGTGCCTGCAGAACATCGACAATCCGTGCATAATCCTCTTCATTTGCGGCGTCAAGCTTATAACGGCAAGTGCCGATCGCCCCGGAAGCCGGTGTTGCCTTCAGCAAATCCAGTTCTTGCCGGTCCTGCTTGTCCAAATCGATCAGTTCTTCTTTCAGCAGGCCTTCAACACCATGCCAGGCCGCATACAGGCCGCTGATGGCCTCATAATCCCGGCATCGTTCGATCACCCCGGCCAGCGAAGCGTTGATAACAGGCGACGGGCCACCACCCAGCATGACCATAGCTTTTCTTGCGCTCATTTGCTTCCTCCCGCATAACTTTCGCTGCTGTACTTATGCCTTTTGCCCGGACTGCTGATCGTGCAGTGCATCGGCCAGTGAAGCAGGCAGTTCCAATGTGGCGATGAACCGGTCCATCAAGTCTGCAAGGCCGGCTACAACGCGCCAGGTACCTTCATCATTCTGCACAAGCTGATATTGGGGCGGCTGCAAAACAAGTGTCTCAGACTGCTGATGGACAGCTGTGACGACCGCAGTCTGTGCGGATGCTGTCAACAGATCGCAGACAGGGCGCATTCCCCGGCGGACAGCATCCAGCAGAGCATCCATTTTTTCAGCGACATGATCAGAACCGATGATCGGACCATAGTCAATTTCCTCACAAGCGTCTTTACCTGACTGCTGTCCTGCATCTGCAGCAAGATAACCCAGGAGCCTGCCATCCTGTGTTGTCAGACGGCCCTTGCTGTAAAGGTAGTCAAGATCAGGATCCACGGTTCTGTCCGGGCTGTGGGACACAGCCAGAGCCAATGTGACCGGCCCGGTTGTACTGTTTTTCTCCATCCGCAGCAATGCTGTATCAAAGGTCTCAATATCATAAGCCCGCAGCAGGCGTGATTCTATTTTCTCAGGGACAGCTGATTCATTGAGTGTCTGCCCCAGAAAAAAGAGCATGTTGTGCAGGTAATGCGCGGTCGCGTTGTTGAGGACACTGTCAAAAACCGGACGCCCGTCCTGGCTGTAAAGATGGCCCGCCCAGCTGTTGCGGTCAAAATATGCCTGGTTGCGCGGCCAGTAGACGCGGGTGCGCAACACTTGCGGAACACCATAGCGGCCGGCCAACACATCAGCTTTTGCCCGAAGGATGGCCGGACTGTATGACCACTGGTAGCCAATACCAACCTGCTTGCCGGCTTGCTGCTGGCGGCCAATCAGCAACAGGGCTTCATTGAGTGTCGCGCACATCGGTTTTTCGCAGAGGACATGTGCCCCGTGGGCCAGTGCGATGCTGATCTGCTCCATATGGTGCTGGATCGGGCTGGAAATCAAAACCAGATCGGCCGGATAGCTTTCCAGGCAGATTGCCAGATCGGAAAAGCACGGCCGGTCTGCCACTAGATTGTAGACCGGGCTGCGTTCGGCCGCAGGGTCCACCAGAGCAACAAGACGCAGGGGATCACCTCTCTGCTCACGGTTGATCAGCGACTTTACGTAATTCGCGCCATAGCCTCCAATACCGGCCAGTACAATACGTGTTATTTGACTCATGTTTCTCCTCCTTCAAACTGGCGCAGAAAACGCCTGTTTTTTAAACTGTTCTCCAGCATAGGTGTACAGTGGGTTTCAATACTCATCGGTATCTGCCGGTTGCTTCTGAGCATAGCCGGCAGCAGTTTTTCCCAGCCCACCTGTCCCTCCCCCAGCAGACACCAGCGATGCCTGCCGTCCTGCGTACAAACATCCTTCAGATGGATGTTCTCGATCCACGGCAACAGCCGCCGGTAGGTTTCCGGATTGGCTGTGCCTCCGGCATCGACGAAATTGCCCGCGTCAAAATTCAAGCGCAAACCTGTATGAGACAGGTCGCGTAACAGCGTCATGATGGCGTCTTCTGTATCAGCCCACCAGCCGCGCTCATTTTCAATACAGAGCGTCAGGCCGCGCTGTCCGGCCTCCAGGCTCATTTGCCCCAGATGATCCAGCACCTGGCTGTATGTCGCGGCATCATCGTCCGGTGACCTTTTAACAGCAAAGGTGATGATACGTTTGGCTCCCAGACGTTCAGCCAAGTCGAGCGTTCTGCTGAAGCGCAGAGCTTGATCAGCAGCTTCGGTGTCCCGCAGGCCGCACTTCCAGGTCCCCGGTGACA
>JAAYLM010000175.1 GCA_012521915.1 Oscillospiraceae bacterium
ACACAACTTTCCCACAGACTTATCGGCGCTTACTCCTGCTGCGCAGGCTGTTTGACCGCGGAGCAAGCTCCTCAGCCTGTCAAACAGCAGCGCCTGAAAAGTCTACCCGCTGTGCGGGGTGGGAAAGTTGTGAATGTCATCTAAACTTGCTGCGTTTTTATTTTTTTTGTTGCCGCTACCAGGTGAAATAAAAAATGGAATAGCCGTCAGCTGCATACAGACTGAAAACATAACCAACCAGACAGGGGCTTTATCATATCGTGAGCCCCTCAGACAGCTGCCAAAAAACGGTTCTGGTGCAAATAAGTCACCAGGTTACAAGCAGTAGACTGAATCTGATAAGATTGTGGCAATAACCAATGGTCTGAAGGCATTTTTGCACCAGAGCCTTCACGAGTGGGACGAGATGATTAGGAACTAAAGGCCAGCTGTGTTTGCTATCTGCGAACCAATAAAGAAGAAAATTAGGCAGCATATCTCCACAATTGGAGAGCAATACGTTATTATACTGTAAAGTGATGCGCATGAAGTTCCCCAGTATGGCCGCGCAGAACTTAGAAAAGTGGCATTCTATACACCATTCAGAGATTACGAGTAATCGAGAAAGATTGGTTCGTATTTGCAGCCAAAAGGAGTCTGATTATGGAAGCGTATCTGGATTTTGAAAAACGAATACTTAATGTGCATAAACCGAAGCGTATCAACCACCAAAAGGCAAACAGCAAGTCAGGGATTAAGATCACAGCTCAATGGAAAATAACCTATCCTGCAAGTGCCGGGATCGTGCTGCAAAACGCGGTGAAGGACCTTCAAGACTATTTTGCAGTTTCAATGGAACTTTCCTTGCAGCTGGCGACTGCGGACTTCCCAGATAAGGAATCAATCTTTGTTTGTACGGATGAGAGCCTGCAGGAACGAAGCTTCCGCACCGAAGTGACTGACAGAATTATCATTACAGGTGTCAATGAGCGCTATGCTGCTCAGGGATGTTACGCCCTTGAGGACAGATTGAATATGAACGAGGCACCGTTCATCGATGTATGCAATTGCATTCAGCAGATGCGTTTTTCTTTCCGTGTAATCGATTCCGGTCTGCATGATGGAAGCTACCCGGATGCCTATTTGAATATGATTGCCCATTCTGGCATGACAGCGGTGGATGTGTCTTTGGGTAACCTTCAGGACGATCCTGAACGCATCAAAAACATCAATGATTTGGTTCAGCGAGCTACGAAATATGGCTTGGATGTGTACTGCTTCCCGCATTTCAAAAACACAGTCCACCCAGATGACGCAGATGCTTTTTCGCACTATGATCAGATGTATGGACGGGTACTTGAGCTGTGTCCGGGAATCAAAGGCTTTATTATTGTGGGTGAAAGTTGCGAATTCCCCTCTAAAGACCCCAGAACAACAGGTAAGAGCTGGCGGGAGTCCCTGGATGATGAAAAGAGCAGCCCTGGTTGGTTTCCCTGTTATGATTACCCACAGTTTATCTCGTTGCTGCGGGATGTGATTCGGTCTCATTCTCCGGATGCTGAAGTTGTCTTTTGGACATACAACTGGGGCTATGAGGAACAGTCTCTCCGTGAGGAACTGATCCGCAATGTTCCGGTTGATGTGACCATGATGGCTACATTTGAAATGTTCGAAAATATAGATATTACCCCGCAAATACAGGAAGTTACCACCGACTATACGCTGTGGCAAATCGGTCCGGGCAAATACTTTACCTCCGAATCCAGGATTGCTAAAGAACGAAATGTGAAAATGTATAGCATGACCAACACCGGTGGCAACACCTGGGATATTGGCGGTGTTCCCTATTTGCCCGCACCTCAGCGTTGGATCCAGCGTTGGCAAGCAGTCACTGATACCCAGGACAATCTGAAAATTGATGGTGTGCGCGAATCTCATAGTTACGGTTTTTGGCCATCCTTCTTGCCAGAAATGGCTAAGTATGCCTACATGTTGCCGAAAACCAATATGGAAGAATTGCTCAGACGAATCGTTGTCAGGGATTATGGTATTGACCATGCAGATGACGTTTTACGGGCATATAACTTATTTTCTGAGGGTATGTCCCACTGCGTATCTACCAACGAAGATCAGTACGGTCCTGCCCGTGTAGGTCCATCATATCCGTTAGTATTCAAACGTTGGGAAATGATTCCCAAATGTCCAGTGACTGGAAAAAATGTCAACTATGAGGGCTTTCCAGTGTATACCTATAATTTGGACAGAACAGAAAAGCTGCAGTATGAAACAGCCGAGTATCTGCAGATGGCACATTTATTTGAGGCTGGCTGTACGATCCTCGCTGGTGTAATCGATACCATGGAAGATAATAAAAAGAAAGAAGCAGAGCATGTTTTGCAGGTTGCACAGTACATTCGCAATAATGCGCTGACGATCTATCATGTGAAGCGCTGGCATTACCTAAAAGGACTGTTAGGTATCTATATAGATGCCAAGCCTACATGGGTAGGCGGCAGAAAGAACATGGTGGATGCGCAGAAGGCAAAGAAACCATTAATCCCTGTATCAGACAAGGGCCCTGTTTTACAGGAAATGCTTTCCATAGCCAAAGCAGAAATTGAAAACGCAAAAAATACCATCTCTTTGGTGGAAACCAATTCCCGTTTGGGATTCGAAAAGGAATATGGTTACAGTTGCAGCAGGATGCATTTGGATTGGAAGATTCAAAATTTGCATCGAACGATTACGGAGGAATTAATACCGTATATGGATAACGTTTAGGTGTCGTCATTGTCAGTCAATGTGCTTGCCATCAGCAACGCATGATTGACCAATTATAACCGTGAAAAACCCATCCCCCCTGATAATAAAGGGCTCCAGCATTGTATCAATACTGGAGTCTCTTGTATCTGCACAACGCGTTGGATACAATTTCACGATTGCTCTCAGGTGTGTGCACTTTTGCACGATTACATTGATCAGTAGATTATCCGGTCGCCAGCGTAACCTTCTCGCCCTCCATCGTGATCATAACCTCATAATAATGATACTTGTATTGAGGCTCATTAAGCTTTATGATGACTGACCAATATTCTGTTTTGTCTTGATATTGTTTCTTATTGGCGGTATAGACAGGATTCTCAACTTTCATATCCGGTTTTGTCAGCAAATACTCTGTGAAGCGTGACTTGGCAATCTCGATAGCCTTCTCAGCATCGATCTCTCTGTCACTTGTGGTAACGTTGTCTACATAACTCGTTCTCGTAAAGGGAAAATCATGTGGCAATTCAGTACCAAGCAGCTTAATCAGTGAGTCAAGAATTTTTGCATTATTACCAGAATACTCAACAACAAGATTTCCCTTAACATACAGATGAACGGGCCAGATCCAATCTACAAGCGGATTGTTGATATCTGCCAATCGATCATTGACTATCTTCTCAAGAGTCTGGTCATCAGCAAGTTCAGCAAAGACATGTTCTGAATCGACCAGCAGGATTCGTTGATACTCAGTCAAGCTGCCTGGCCTTTTTTGGTTTTCCTGTTCGGTGATATCGACAACATTGCCGAGATGTCGCTTGAGTGCGGTATTAAATCCATCCAGTGTTGATAGGTCATCTTGGTTTGCGTTTATTGGCGGATTTGCCAATAAAGCAATTCCGGTTATGATCATTAGGATAACAATTACAATTATTATCCAGATAACCGGTTTCTTGAAGTTTAGAATATTCGCTACACGGCCTTTTATCCTGCTTTCACCAAAAGATAATGGGCTGCCGGTAAATATCGGATGTTTCATGGCCAGTCGAACGAGTGTATCACCGTAATTGGCCTTCTCCTCACGGCTCATATCATGCACAACACGCTCATCACAACTCATCTCCATGTCACGGCTCATCAGCCGAAAGGCAATCCACATAAAGGGATTGAACCAATGAATGGATAAAACCAGAAAAGCCAAGGGCTTGATCACATGATCGAATCGACGAAGATGCATCTGCTCATGATGCAAAACATAGGATTGATCCATTTCATCCATACTGACTGGCAAATAGATTTTAGGATTAAACAAGCCACATACAAAAGGTGAATCAATTTTATCTGTCTCAAAAACGTTTCCTTCAATTCTGGTCGCCGTGTTTATCCTGTGTCTTAACTGCCGATACGAGAGAATACTGTATATAAACATGATTAGAAAGCCGGCGGCCCATATCATGGCCATTATGCCGACCCAAACCTGAAGGGGATTGGCACTTGCGGGTTGTGCGGCTCCAGGCAAAGCATCATTGATTATTTTGTTGATGCCCGGTATGCCGATATCGATCGCAGGAACTGACATATTCCCGATGTTGGACGGAATATATTGAACGCTGCCGCCATTCGTTGGTTTGAACAGGCGGCCCAAAAGAGAAAAAGAGGCGGTAAAGGAAACAGGGCAGACCAGGCGAATCAGGACGATTGACCAGAGCGCATAGGATATCCATTTAGGTGCACGCTTGAGCAGCAAGCGCAGAATAAGAACAACAAGCAGGACATAAGTTGCGGTGATGCTCATATTGAGGATAGTCAGGAATATTTGGTCCATTATATATCCTCCCGATATGAATCAATGATCCGTTTGATCTTTTCAGCTTCCGAATCACTGATCTTTCTGCCATCTAAAAATGCCTCAATGAACTGAGGCAGCGATCCAGCGAACGTGCGATGGATGACCTGCCTGCTTTCAGCTTTTTGTATTTCTTCTCTTGATACTAATGATTTGACAAGGGCATTTTCATTAATCAGCAGTTTCTTGTTGCATAGCCTTTTCAGAACAGTATAAGTTGTCGTCCGTTTCCATCCAAGTTGCGTTTCAGCCAGTTTACACAGATCAGGTGACAGGATAGGCTCTGAATCCCATACTATGGTGAGAAGGCGATTATCTGCATGAGTGAGTTTGATATCCATGACTACTTACCCCAAGCAATATACAGGCTAATCGTTTTAGACAATATCAGTCTAACTGTTTAGACTGATATTGTCAATAGAGCACATGTGCGGGTTCTGTGACCTGTCCCCTGATCTGCATTGATGCCTGTAAGTTCCCGGTTCGTATGATTTCTTATATAAGTATCATAGTAATCTTCTTGCACTGCCAGACTACTTTGCCGTTCACCATGCTTTGTACTCACGCGACAATAGGCAACCACACGCAGATTAGGCACACCATATTCGGAAGAATAGGAAAGTTAATCCTCCGGAGTGATTTCATTTTGTACGTGAATGCCTGATTGCTTGAACGCGATCAAATAAATCCCGATCGATGATGGCCCGATAATCGGCATCACCCATATAACGGTCATAAGACAGAATATTGGCAATCGCCTGCGTGCCCCATTTGAGGTTATTATAAGGCGATGGGATACCGTGCGACTCAAACTTCTCAGCAATTGCCCTTATGCTCAGTTTTCAGCATAGTATTCAAAAAGCAGATTCACCGTTATGGCTTGAGCTTTGTTGATTTCGATTTGGTTAACAAGCCCCCTGTTGTAACCAAACGTGATCCTCTTTTGAGTTTTATCAGACATTAGTTCATCTCCTTGTATGATTTCTGAGCAAAGAAAATGGACAGATCCTGCGTAGAACATAAAATCATTCTACCAAAAATCTGTCCACTTATCTTGTATCTGCACGACGCGTTGGATACAATTTCACGATTTGCCTTGGGTGTGTGCACTATTGCACGATAATATCGGTCGGATAAATTAAGCAAGTCAATCCGTAAAATATCGCATAATACATATTTATACGTATATGACCGTAAAAGGTTGATTTTGTCAATGATAAGTGCTAAGATTGACGCAGGGGGGATCTACATTGATCAAGATCAGGCAGCAATATCTCAAACAGCTTGTTGAATCCAAAGATACAGAGTTTATTAAAGTACTAACGGGTGTTCGACGCTCAGGCAAATCCTTCATCCTGAACATGTTTCGAGATTATCTGATCAGTTCGGGAGTTGAACTGAATCGAATTATTTACATCAACTTTGAACATCCGGATACTGATGATATTAAAAATTTTAAAACACTAAATGAATATCTCAAATCGAAGGCTGATGAATCCGGGAAATACTATTTTCTGTTTGACGAAATACAGGAGGTTGAAAACTGGCAAAGAGTGGTCAACGGTCTGCGTGTTGCCTATGATTCTGACATTTACATAACGGGCTCTAATGCTACTATGCTGTCAGGAGAACTGGCAACACTTCTTAGTGGACGATATGTTGAAATCAAAATCATGCCACTATCATTTATCGAGTTTTGTGATTTTAAAAATTACCATGATGATTCCCGATATGGGCGGTATTATCAGGAATACTTTGAGATCGGTTCATTTCCATCTGTAGCTCTTCTGCAGAATGAGACGTTGACTGAGAGTGTTCTAAAAGGCATCTTTGACAGCATTATCCTAAAAGACGTTTGCTTGCGTGGGGGTATTAAAGATACTGCTCTGCTGTTGCGTATTGTTCGGTTTTTATTGGACCAGATAGGGCATCCCGTATCGGCGGGCTCTATTGCCAATACGTTGTCAAGCGGCGGCAGAAAAACGACAAACGAGACAGTTGATAAATATCTAGATCTTCTGGAAGGTGCCTTTATTTTCTATAAAGCGGATCGATATGATATTCGCGGTAAAGAACGACTGAAGACTTTAGGCAAATATTACGTGGTTGACCTCGGACTACGGAATGTTGCTTTGGGTAGAAACCGTGGAAATGTCGGGGCGCAGCTCGAAAATGTCGTCTACTTGGAGCTAATCAGGAGAGGCTTTGAAGTGACTGTCGGAAAATTGGATGATAAGGAAATTGATTTTATCTGTCGTAATTCTCGAGAAACCCTTTATGTTCAAGTTGCTTATGAACTGCCACAGAACAGCAAAAGGGAGACGGATAATTTGCTTCGTATCCCGGATAATTACCGAAAAATCCTGATTACCGGAAATCCGATGGACTCAGGCGTTATAGAGGGAATAGAGATTATATCCGTTATCGATTTCCTTCGAGGTTCATTAATCAGCTGATGCTAGCTTGCCATCCCGCACCCTAGCTCTGGTTCGGCTCGATTCTACGCGCAACAATGTAGTTCGCATTCTTAGCCATAACATTTGGTAGCGGCACCATCACATGCGGTGCAAGATACCAATTTGGACTTCAGTACAACGCGTCTTGAACATCTCTCAATAAGCCAATTTCCAGCCGCGCTACCTGTCAATTCCGTATACGCAATTGGTTTCGCAAACTGGCCAGAGCCTTGTTATCATTATCT
>JAAYLM010000176.1 GCA_012521915.1 Oscillospiraceae bacterium
CGAACATTGTCTTAGCCAGTTCAGGATCATAACCTAGGTCATAGACATCTGTGTTGCAGTATTCAAAGGCTGTCGGCACTTTGGTATTGATCAGCTCCGCCTGGTTGGGCATCAGGTTGTCAATCAAGGCCTGGCGGTCGATGGCATGAATGAAGGCCCGGCGTGTATCGATGTCGGCAAACGGATCGTTGCCGTCGCCTTTCAGCCCGTAGCTGTTCCACATGAAGAATCGGATAAAATAGATATCCGTGTAGAACATCTCGTAGTTGGGATTCTCACAGGCCGCCAGCGCTGTATCCAGCGAGTTGGTATGAAAAAAATCAATCTCGTTGGCCAGGGCACGTGCCGGATAGTCGGCAGCAGTCATTTGCGCGAGCTTAATCTGCGGAATAATCGGCTTTTCTCCGAAGTAGTCGTCAAAACGTTCCAGCAAAGCATAGTCATTGGGCGCAAATTCCTTGATCATGTAGGGGCCTGTTCCAATCGGCCAGTCGTAGAAGCTCGATGTATTGAGCATCAGCGGGTCAAGACCTTCAATTTTGTGCCGCGGCAGGATGTTGAACTGGGCCATGGCCAAAAGGAAAGTGCCGGACGGTTTTTCCATCTCGATGGTGATGACATTGTCATCGACAGTGATTCCTTCAATGTCATCCGCTGCTGTCAGGCTTTCGTCGTTGGCGAATGTCTTCGCTCCTTTGATGTTCATTAAGGCTCCCTTGATGACCCCATTGACCTGGGATGCTTTCATGGCTGTTTTAAAGGAGAATGCAACATCATCTGCTGAAAAATCCTCGCCATCATGCCATTTGACGCCTTCATGCAGCGTGAAGGTGTAAATCATGCCATCTTCAGATTCAGTCCATTCGCTGGCCAGATCGCCATAGACCGGCTTCAGATCTGAATCCAGCCTGAGTAGGCGTGAAAACAACGCCATGCGTCCAAGCAATCCGTAATTGTCCCAGGATCCGGGAAATTTGTCGCTCATGTTTTCCATAGTAGGCAGCAAGAGCATATTGGGACCAAGTCCTTCTGCTGTTTCAGAAGGTGTTTTTTCCTGGCTCGTTCCGGTTGTTGTTTCAGAAGAAGCGGTTGTTCCCTGGGTACTGGTGGTCTGGCTTGTCTGATCTGTCTCAGCACCTTGATCACAGGCAGATATAACGCCCAGGAGCATGGCTGCACACAGCGTAATTACGAAAATCTTCCTTAACATCTCATCACTCCTTTTCATGAAACCGTTTCGATTTATTCAATCAGGGCCATTTTCCCTAATTCGACATATTTATTGTGAATCGTTTCACAGTCGATCAGTGCTTTCCTTCTGGATCGCCAATTAAAATGGTATTGGTCGTAATCCATCAGCGAATAGGGGCCATAGCACTGTATTTCCGATGGATTCAGGCAGAAATGGTAGTTGCGGTGCTGACGGAATGCGTAGCTCCAGTACGGTGAATGATAGGCTTCAACCCACTTGGGCTGCTGATAAATCACTTCACGGTTTTGCATGACGTCGCGCACGGAAAGAAACTGGTTTGCATCGTTAACATAGAACAAGCCGCATCTGGGGTCGATATACGCCCAGCGGCCATCGAAGAATATTTCGCTGGTCAGATGCCCCGCTGTTACATGGAAAACAATACGGCCGTGGTATCCCGCAACCTCGCACAGGGCAACCATCAGTCGGGAGACACGCTCGCAAAACCACTCCCCTTTTTTAATCAAATCCTCTTCCGTGCCGCCGTAGAAGTAGTCTTCGCCATCCACTTTAAGGTACAAGTCGCGCACGAAACGAAGAATAGCCAATACTCTCTCTCGATCATTACAGGCTTTGGCTGTCACTTCGCCGACAACCTGTTCAAGTACAGGTCTGGACCGGAACACATAGCGAACCGGCTGATCCGGCTCCTGGTAAAGATACGCTTCTGTTTCCCGGCAAAGCAGAATTTGTCTGGAAAGTCGTTCAAATTCCACGTTTTC
>JAAYLM010000177.1 GCA_012521915.1 Oscillospiraceae bacterium
CGCCTGATGCAGTATGCCATGAGCAACCAGAATTTTGCCAACATCATTCGCAAAGACAGCGATTACCTCATATTGTCAGGTAATACACTTGTCCCCATGCAAAACCGTATCAAGTCGATCTGGACACTGTCAGAAAACCGGATCACCGGCGCCTGCTATGCTGAACGGACTGACAGGTCATTCGGTGTCGCGGTCGGACGCGTTAATGATTTCAACATGATCATGGTTGTCGTGGACGGAAGCCCGGGCCAGCGTATCAACGACATGCTTGTTCTGACCAATGCCATAGAGGACAATTATGTGCAAAAACCTCTGGTCACAGCAGGCGAACCTTTTACTGGCTATCAAGAAAAAACGGTTGATGGCGAGACTTTCGGTCTTGTATTCAAACGAACCGTCCAGTATGTCCAGCCGATTAACGATAATTTCCTCCAGCCGCACATTCAGTACATTTCCTACGGTCCGCATCACAGACCAATTGAATCGTCCATGACCGTTGGCCAGGTTGTCTTTGAACTCAAAGACGGGACTACGATCGCAGTTGACATTGGACCGGACCGGCAGATTCTCTCCAATATATCGTTTCTCAATCAGCTTCTGAACAATCTGCAAAGCAACCGCAACCTCTTCTATATCGTCCTGGTCAGCGGCTACCTGCTGCTTGCGGCCATGGCCTACCAGCTGATTACCCGGATCATCCGCCTGTTCCGCCTCGTTCAATTTGTGCTGATTGAGCGACAGACACGCCACTGATTGCTCAACGAATGTTGCGTAAACGCCGGCTATAAAAAGAAATCAGCAAACTGAGCGTAAAATCATAAAGCAGGACACCGACCACTGTCAGAAGGATTAGGACAGGATAGGCAGCCTTACCCAGACGATTGATCGTTACCTGCAGAACCTGATTCTGCTGCAGCATAAAATGGCTCATGACAGCGACTGCGGAAAAGGCCAGCAGGCTACCCCATATGACGCGGATCAGACGCGCCGGCCCTGGCAGGCATTTTCTGTCAACCAGTGCGCGTACCAACGGATATATGCCGAAAAAGACAACGTAAGGCCAGGCAGATAAATACCCAGGCCAGGCCAGACAAAGCAAGGCGGTCGCACCATAGACCACGAATCCGCCGATCAGGCTGATCTCAATCACCGCAATGGCGATGCCCAGAGAAGTCAGGGAGAACAAGGCCATTTTCGCAGTTGGAGACCAGGCAGCTGTTGACACAGCCAGCATGATCAAGGCACTCAGCATGCCGCCATAAGCGATGGTTTTCGTGGATCGATAACGTTTTGGATCAGCAACAGCCACACAGGTCACCGCCCATGCACTCGCAGCAACCGTCGGCACAGCACAGACAGCCAAGTGAATTGCATAAATCAGTACCACAGAGGCTTCCCTGGCTATAGTAAGGCCCTTGACGCTGTTGCTGCCAAGATTGCTGCTGCCACGGCTGCTGGTTCTTCCACTGACCGGCCGGGTCAGCTCCAGGTGTTGATGACTGCCGGTTCTGCCAGGATGCCTGTTGCTGGTTGGGACTGGTCAATTGATCATACGCTTCGTTGATCTCCTGCATTTTCTCTTTTGCCAGATGTTCCAGCGGATGGTCCTTGTAGTTGTCCGGGTGATACTGTTTAACAAGCGCACGGTAAGCACGCTTGATCTCATCGGAGGTTGCACCGGGCTTGACACCCAGGACTTCATAGGGTGATTTGGCCATAACGTGTCCTTTCCTGCACAGACAGTAGGGTCCCTGCCCTGCAGACGTTGATCAGCAGCACTATAGTTTACCCGGTTGCACACCGGCGAAAACCTGTTCTCGAACAAAGGGCAGTCCTTGTGTGAACACATTGGCCATCAGGCCACTGTCCCGCACATAGGGCAGTAAGGCCGCTGTCCGGTCAAGCGCTGTCTCCAGCTCTGCCAGATGAACGGCAGATTGTTCTTTAGCAGCGGACAGACAATCAAATTGGCCATATGGATTCCAGTTATTATTATTACAGTCGTCCTGCCAGTCGTCAATTGCGTCCATCAGGTAGATCCATCTGCCAAGATCATCGCCAATCAAGCCCAAGGCCTGCCGTACAGGTTCATCAGGCATGATTCCCGCGGCAGCCTCATAAACCAGTTTGTGCAACATGCGGCCAAAAATCGCTGCGGCATCAGGATCTGGCGGCATTTTTTCTGCTTCACGCTGTTCTGCCATGTGCTGTCCGATTATGGCAGCGTACACCGGATATTTTTTTTGAGCCCGTTTTTTCGCCCTGGCAAAAACCATACGGGCCAGATAGCCTTTCACTGAATGCCCATCCAGCCGTTCATCTTCCGCCTTATACCAAGCCAGCAGAACAGACAGCGCTGCACAGTGCTGCAAAACCGTACCACGCCCGGCTATCGGCCTGCGCACGAACGGATTGAGCAAACAGACGCCAGATTGATCCGGGGGCTGTTCATCGGCAAGAGACAGCAAAAGAAGCGCCAGCAGGGTCAGGTCATAACTGACTGCCAGCCTGGGTAACTGGCCATAATCTTGGCGGATTTGATGGCAAAGGCCACAGTACACTGAACGATAGCGGGCAAACTCGCGGACCAGCAGTTCAGATTTCAATGGCCGGACATAACCAAACATATGCGGCAGGCTCGCTTTCTCTCTTTTCAGACATGATCTTTGCTGGAGATCCTGTCATTATCGATCACTCTATGGTATCATATGTGACAATTACGCGACATGATGATTTGTAAACAATCAGCAAAAAGCTCATGTCCGACAGATCAATCAGGAGGCCTTCCCATGAGTCCAGAAATTATTCGTACGCGTTACGCACCCAGCCCTACCGGCATGATGCATGTCGGCAATCTGCGAACCGCTTTATATGAATATCTGATCGCCAAATCCATGGGAGGGTCATTTATACTGCGTATCGAAGATACCGACCAGGCACGCCAAGTGGACGGCGCTGTGGATATCATCTACAAAACGCTGCATTCAGTTGGGTTGCAACATGATGAAGGTCCTGATATCGGCGGCGCATATGGTCCCTATGTCCAAAGTGAAAGGCGGGATCTATACCGTCCCTATGCAGAACAGCTCGTTGAAGCCGGTAAAGCGTACCGCTGCTTTTGCAGCCGCGAACGGCTGGAGGAGCTCAGGGCATCCTCAGAAGGTGGAGGTGGATATGACCGCCACTGCCGAGATCTGCCGCAGGAAGAAATCCAGGCGTTGCTGGACAGCGGAACCCCGCATGTCATCCGGCAAAAAATGCCGATACAGGGATCGACAACCTTCATAGATGCTGTTTATGGCAGCATAACGGTCGATCACCGTGAACTGGAAGATCAGGTACTGCTTAAAACAGACGGCTATCCAACGTATAATTTCGCCAATGTGATTGATGACCACCTGATGGCCATCACCCATGTCGTGCGCGGTTCTGAGTACCTCTCTTCCACGCCAAAATATAATTTGCTCTACGAAGCCTTCGGCTGGAAAATCCCCACCTATGTACATCTGCCCCTTATTGTGGGCAGTGATGGACGCAAGCTCTCCAAACGGCACGGTTCAACCAGTTTTGAGGCACTTGTCGCTGAAGGCTACCTGCCAGTCGCCATTGTCAATGCCATTGCCCTGCTTGGCTGGTGCCCCAAAGACAACCGCGAACTGTTCACCCTGGAAGAGCTAAGTCAGGCTTTTTCCATAGACGGCATCAGCAAGTCGCCTTCAGTCTTTGATTACGACAAGCTGGCCTGGTTTAACGCCGAGCATATCCGGGCGATGGATAAGGACGCATTCCTGAACTGGATCCGGCCATCCCTGGAACAGGCCTTTGGCGGACCGGTAAAGGAGGAGAATCTGCTGGCGGAGCTCTTGCAGCCCAGGCTGATCCGTTTGAATGATCTCCCGGATATGGTCCGTTTTCTGACCACGCAGCAAAATTTTGACCTGGAACTTTTTCAGAACAAAAAAAACAAGATGGATCTGCAGAAAACGGCTGGCCTGCTCCCCAAAATACGTGGCACCTTGGCTGCCCTGACTGTCTGGGACCGTACGGCTGTCCATGACAGTCTCCAGCTTCTGACCAGTGAAAACGACTTGAAAACAGGCCAGGTCATGTGGCCTTTGCGTATCGCGTTATCCGGTCAGACGGTCACCCCGGGCGGTGCAATTGAAATCGCCGTGGTCCTGGGGCAGTCTGAAACACTGGCACGCCTGGACAACGCGATCGCACGCATATCTGCCTAAACAGAAACGGAGGGGTTCTCATGAATAAAACAGACCTGAATATTGATCCGGCCACTATTGAATCAACGAATTTTATCGACGAGATCATCAAAGAAGATCTGGCTCCGTCAGGGCGTTACGCCGGTCAGAAAATACATACGCGTTTCCCGCCGGAACCCAACGGTTACCTGCACATCGGCCATGCCAAAGCCATCGTGATTGACTTTGGCACGGCAGAGCGATTCGGCGGCCTGTGCAACCTGCGTATGGACGACACCAATCCCAGTAAAGAAGACACTTTGTATGTTGATGCAATCAAAGAAGACATTCATTGGCTGGGTTATGACTGGGACGACCGTTTCTACTATGCTTCAGATTATTTTCCAGAAATGTATGAAATGGCCTGTCAGCTTATCCGCAAAGGCCTGGCCTTTGTCTGTGAGTTGACACCTGAACAGATCAGAGCTTCACGCGGTACGTTGAGCACACCGGCGACACCCAGCCCCTGGCGCGACCGCCCAGCTGCAGAAAGCCTGCAGCTGTTCCAGCAGATGAAAGAAGGCTTGATCGCCGACGGAACCATGACCCTGCGTGCTAAAATCGACCTGAATTCAGGTAACTTCAACATGCGAGATCCTGTCCTCTATCGCATCCTGCATGCCCGGCATCACCGTACAGGAGACACATGGTGCCTCTATCCCATGTACGATTTTGCCCATCCGATTGAAGACGCGCTGGAAAGCATAACGCATTCACTGTGTTCGCTGGAATTTGAAGATCATCGCCCTCTCTACGATTGGGTGATTGGCAACCTTGACGGGCTGCCCTCAAGGCCTCGCCAGATTGAGTTTGCCCGCCTCGGTATCAACCATACGGTTATGAGCAAACGAAAATTGCGCCTGCTTGTGGAAACCGGCAGGGTCTCCGGCTGGGACGACCCCCGAATGCCAACGCTGTGCGGTCTGCGACGCCGCGGTTATACCCCATCGGCTATCAAATCCTTTTGTGAACGGATCGGCGTTTCAAAAGTCAACAGCACCGTCGATTTTGCTTTTCTGGAACACTGCCTGCGTGATGAGCTCAATAAAACCGCCCGCCGCCTGATGGCTGTCCTCCAGCCGATCAAGCTGGTTATTGAAAACTACCCGACTGACAAAAGCGAGACCTTCACCATCGAGAACAATCCGGAATGTCCGGAAGACGGGACCCGTGAAATAACGTTCTCACGCGAGCTCTGGATTGAAAGCGATGATTTTATGGAAAATCCGCCCAAGAAATACTTCCGCCTTTACCCCGGAAATGAAGTACGACTGAAAACAGCCTACCTGATCCGCTGTACTGGCTGTAAAAGAGATTCAGAAGGAAGAATCAGCGAGGTTTATGCCACTTATGACCCTGAATCGCGGGGCGGGAACGCCCCGGATGGCCGCCGTGTCAAGGGAACCATCCACTGGGTTGATGCGAAAACCGCTGTTTCGACAGAGGTCAGGCTTTACGAGAATCTCTTCACGGTTCCTGACCCGGATACGGCAGACCGGAATTTTCTTGAACATCTAAATGACCAGTCGTTGAATATCCTCACTGACTGCAAGATAGAGGCAAGTGCTGCCGGCATGGAACCGCCTGCGTCATTCCAGTTTATGAGGCTTGGCTATTTCTGCCTGGATGCATTGGAAAGCCGGCCGGACCACCTGGTTTTCAACCGCTCTGTTACACTGAAAGACAGCTATCGTGTCTAACCAGACAGCGATAGCCTGCCGGAGGTGCATGATCCATGCTTGATTTTCAATACCATAGCCCGACACAGTTTGTTTTCGGCCCTGATCGCGAGAAAGAAGCAGGAGCACGCTGCAAGGCCTGCGCTGCCAAGCGTGTCCTGATCCATTATGGCAGCGGCTCTGTGATCCGCAGCGGCCTGCTGCAGCGCGTAGAAGATTCTCTGCAGGCAGCCGGCATCGCATACCTGAAGCTCGGTGGAGCTGTCCCCAATCCACATGACACCCTTGTTTATGAAGGTATTGATCTATGCCGCCGGGAAAACATCGATTTCGTTCTGGGGATCGGCGGCGGCAGCGCGATAGATTCAGCCAAGGCCATTGCCATCGGTACTTGCTATGACGGCGATTTCTGGGATCTTTACAGTCAGCGGGCCCAACCGGCCAGCCGCCTGGGACTGGGTACGATTGTTACATTGCCAGCAACCGGAACAGAAGGCTCGAATAGTTCAGTGATCACACGGACCGCTGATCTGCTGAAGCGTGGTCTACGTTCAGACCTGAACAGGCCCGATTTTTCGATTATCAATCCCTGTCTGACGGAAACGTTGCCCGTCTGGCAGATTGCCTGTGGGGCTGCAGACATCATCTCCCATGTGCTTGAGCGTTATTTTACACGCACCGAACAAGTCACCTTGACAGACCATCTCTGCGAAGGTGTGCTGAAAACCGTACTGGAGGTCACACCACAGATTCTGGCGGATCCCGATGCTTACGGTCCCAGGGCCAACCTGATGTGGGCGTCTACGATAGCCCATATAGGACTGCTGGGCACCGGCCGTCAGGAAGACTGGAGTGTGCACGCGCTTGAGCATGAATTGAGCGCGCTTTATGACGTCGCGCATGGTGCCGGTCTGGCTGCGCTTTACCCTGCCTGGATGCAGTACTTGCTGCCAAGCGATCCGGATCGTTTTGCCCGTCTGGCCTGTCAGGTATTCGTGTCAGAAAGGAACTGTAAGGATCATCAGCAGTTTGGACTGGATGGAATACGGCAGATGGCCCGTTTTTTCAGCAAGATCGGCCTGCCTGTGAACCTGCGCGACCTGGGTGTCAGAAAAGAGGACATCAACAAATTGGCAGCTAAAGTCAAAAGGAACCCGGATGGCAGCTGCGGCCATTATCTGCCGCTGCAGGATGAGGATATTCTGGCCATCTATGAAATGGCTTATGACTGGTCGGAGTCGACGCTGAACCGATAGACCGTGGTATGTCTGTATCGCTCACCCGGCTCAAGCACAGCGCAGGGAAAATGCGACAGACGCGGCGCGTTGGGAAAATTCTGTGTTTCCAGACAAAAACCATCCCGCCAGTCATATTGCACGCCTTCTTTGCCTTGATCTTTCTTCATGAAATTTCCGCTGTAGAATTGAACACCCGGCTGGGATGTCTCTACGATCATAACTCTGCCGCTGCCAGGTTCCTCGACGCGCGCGCAAGGCCGCAAACGACCAGGCTCACCTCTAATGATATAATTGTGATCACAGCCTTTACCGGCAATAATCTGCGGGTCCTGACTGTCTAAAGCATCGCTTATGCGGCGTAAACTGCGAAAATCAAGAGCTGTTCCGGCAACAGGAATGATTTCTCCTGTGGGGATGCACGCGTCATCAATTGCGGTGACTCTATCAGCCTCTATTTGCATCAGGTGTCCAGCGATACAGCCGCTGCCCTGGCCTGCAAGATTAAAATAACTGTGGTTGGTCAGGTTGACAATGGTTTTTCTGTCCGTTTGGGCATCAAAATCCAGGACCAAAGCATGGTCTGCTGTCAGGGTAACGGTGACTGTCACCTCCAGATTACCTGGATAACCCTCCTCCCCGTCCGCACTTTGATAGTAAAACCGCACCGCAGGACCATTTTCTGACAAAAACGGATCAGCTTGCCAGACAACACGGGAGAAACCCCGCACACCACCATGCAGATGATGTGGGCCATCATTGTTCGCCAGCTGCCAGGTTTTTCCATCCAGCTGAAAGGCAGCTTCAGCGATGCGGTTGGCAAAACGGCCGATCAAGGCACCATGATAAGGGTTCTTGTCTCTTTCGTATTCAGGGAGATGATCATAACCAAGGACGATATCCTGCAGCTGGCCGTCCCGGTCAGGCATGAGCAGGCGTTGCAACGCACCACCATAGGAAATCAGAGTACAGAATGTGCCATCTTCCTGGTTCAGCGTGTAGCTGAAAACGTCCTGGCCTTCATGGGTTGTCCCAAACGGTTTGACGACGATGCTCATGATGATTGTCCTCCCAAGTGAACCTCTCTCATTCTGCTTTTTTCTTTACTGGCTGCACGGCTTGCCGGCTGAACCCACAGACAATCGCATTCTGCGGGCAAACCTGTACGCATTCCCCGCAGCGGATGCAGGAACTGTCATTGCCATCAAAAGGAATCGGCGCAGACATAGGGCAGTGGCGAGTGCAGATGCCGCACCGGGTACAAAGGTTCTCGTCTACGGTGATCCGGTAAAAACTAAACCGGTTCATCCAGCCATAGATCGCACCAAGCGGGCATAAATAGCGGCAAAAAGGCCTGTTGATCCACAGTGAAAGTAATATGACAGCCAGCAGCACGGACATTTTCCAGCTGAAAACCCATCCGGTCAGTTCACGCAGCTGGCTGTTGGCCAGAAGCAGTGGAATGCCTGCCATCAGGGTGCCGGACGGGCAGAAATAGGTACAGAAAGCCGGAATGCCGTAACCGGTCAGCCAGCGCATCATCAGAGGCACTGAGACAACCAGAACGGCAAGCATGACCGTCTTGCCATGCAAGAGCAGACGATGCAGCGGCAGATCGGCCGTTGGACGCCATTTATTGCGGCGGCTGGGCCAGCCGATGCGATGCAGCAATTCCTGGAACCAGCCAAACGGACAAAGCCAGCCACAGACAAAGCGGCCCAGCAGAATTCCGATTAACATAAGAAAACCGAGTACATAGAGTGGAATACGCCATAAAGGGTCTGCCAAACCATTCTGCAAGCCACCCAGAGGACAAGCCCCCAGGGCACCTGGACAGGAATAGCAGTTCAAGCCAGGCAGACAGATTTGTTTTAGCGACCCCTGATAAATGGTGCCCGTGATGAATCCGGGCAGGTTGGCATTCCCAAGCAAAAAAGCTGCCGCCTGAGTCGCAAAGCGTTTCCTGCGCTGTCGTTTCAAACGGCTAGCCAATGCCGATACACCCCAGACAAATCTGAACAGCACGCTGCAGCAGAAGCCTTGCTTCACCACGAAGCATGCCTGCAATCAACATAAAAACTGCCGCCAGCAAGCCTATATAACGAATACTGGCTTGTCGTGAGGTCCATGTTCTGAATTGCTTTTCTTGTTTCATGCCTGCTCCTTCTGACAAGTGGCACAGGCCAGGCAATTTCCCTTAGATAACTTTCAGCTTGTCTTATTTTGACACAGGCTATCGCAGGATGCAAGCAGTAGGCTCATCATCGGTCCGTCGGCAACAGGTTAAATCTTTGCTGCGTCAGGGCAGTTGCTTTTCAATCATCTGGCGTAGCGTATCCTGAACGGATTCCGCATAACCAGCTGTGCTTTCAATAAGTTTCCCATCCTTGAAAACACTGAACTGGGGAATGCTTTGCGCGTTGTACTGGCGAGCCAAAACAGCAGCCTGGTCAACGTCCACTTTAACAATATGGGCTTTATCTTGATATTCGCTGGCCAGTTGTTCAATAAAAGGAGCCGCCAGACGGCACGGTCCGCACCATGCTGCCCAGAAATCAACAAACACGGGAATATCGGCATCAGCGACAAAAAGGTTGAAATCTGCGATCGGCTCATGCCTGATGGTCGTGTTCTCGACCACAAGCAGGACAACCGCGGAAGTTTCCTGTTGTTCCTTACCACCATCCTTTAGCGACCCGTCCTGGAACAAGATAAAAAGGATAATTGCAACTATAGCCAGGATCAAGGTAACAACGATAACCGGAAATGCTTTTTTTAGATTCATCAGGTTTCCCTCCCGTTTACAACGGCGAGGCACCTGTTCAAATGCAATCAGGCACCTCGCGTTGTGCTAAGGGTAA
>JAAYLM010000178.1 GCA_012521915.1 Oscillospiraceae bacterium
TACTTGAGTCAATTAATACAGATTGGTCAACGTTATTTGCTACCCAAACAAAAGGTATCCAAGCGAAGGTAGACTTGAATTCACTAGTTGAGCTAAGAAATACATTTTCACATGGCAATCCAATTAGCATATCTATCGAAAATGTACAGCGGTATTTCGTTTCTGGTTGTTATGTGTTAAATATACTAGATAGCATTATAAACCAAATTGAGTACACCGGCCTGAACTGAGCCATAGTTCCGGTGAATGAGAGCCACCATTCCGGAGATAATTGAGCCACCGTTCCGGAAGTAAGAGCCATCAGCCACTACTTCTTCTACAATGAGGATATGCGTCGAAAGGTGCAAATATTATTGTAGGAGGGTCATTCAATGACCAAATATCGAGAGATCCTGCGGCTGCATAGCAGCGGGATAAGCCAGCGGGGCATTGCAGAAACCTGTCAATGCTCGAGAAATACCGTAGCCAAAGTCCTGGCACGGGCCGGGAAGGTGAAATTACCGTGGCCACTGCCAACCGACATGACCGATTCTGACCTGTCAGCGCTGCTGTTCCCGAAAACATCAGCACCGCCATCGAATCATCAGCTGCCTGACCTTGAATATGTCCACAAGGAAATGCTCAAGGCCGGCGTCACGCTCAGATTGCTCTGGGTCGAGTATTGCACGACGTGTCGGCTGGCGGGCAACCAACCACTCATGTATTCGCAGTTCTGCTATCATTACCAGAAATATGCCGAGACCAAACGGGCGACCATGCATATCCCACGCAAACCCGGGGAACAGATTGAGGTCGACTGGGCTGGGAAAACCTCTGCCATTGTCAGCAACGAAACCGGTGAAACTATTCCCGTATATGTGTTTGTTGGTGTCCTGTCGCATAGTCTTTATGCCTATGTTGAGGGCTTTTTAGCACAAGATCAGGAATGTTGGATCGCCGCTCACGTCAATATGTTCCGATATTTTGGTGGTGCGACCAGAATTCTGGTGCCCGACAACCTAAAAACCGGTGTCGAAAAATCCGACTGGTACAGTCCGACAATCAACAAAACATATCACGAAATGGCTGAGCATTATGACACTGCAGTCGTTCCGGCACGAGTCCGAAAACCCAAGGATAAACCAGGTGTTGAAGGCACCGTCGGCAATGTATCAACCTGGATCATCGCGGCGTTGCGACACCGTAAGTTCTTCACCCTGGCCGAACTGAATCAGGCTATCTGGGAGTTGCTGTCAGAGTTCAACAGCAAGCCATTTCAGAAAAAGGAAGGCAGCAGACGAAGTATTTTCCTCGAACAGGAAAAATCATTTCTGCTGCCTTTGCCGAAGACTTCATTTGAGGTGGCGACGTGGAAGATCGCAACGGTCCAGTTGAATTACCATGTCACCATCGATAAGATGAATTACTCGGTACCCAACGCATATGTCAAACACAAAGTGGATGTCCGGGTCACTCGCCAAGTGATTGAAGTCTTCTATCATCACCAACGGATCTCCTCTCATCCTAGAATGTATGGTCATCCTGGTCAATACTCGACGATACTGGAACACATGCCCCCAGACCATCAGGCTTATGTGCAATGGAACGGTGAACGGTTCATTCAGTGGGCTGGCCGCATCGGTCGTCACACACAAATCACGGTCAAAGCCATACTCGCGGCCCATAAAATTGAACAGCAGGCATTCAAAAGCTGCCTGGGGCTCATTAAACTGGCGGACAAATACTCCGTCACCCGACTGGAAGCTGCCTGTGAGAAGGCTTTGTTCTACACTCCGTCACCCAGTTATAAAAGCGTCAAAACCATTCTGGCAACCGGTCAGGATAAAGTAGACGCTGAGCAGACTCCGTCAGCTGATTCAGAGAGCGTAGCTGCGCATGGCTTCACCCGGGGAGCCGATTATTATGGGAGGATTGGCAAATGACCAACGAAGAGACAATTGGTAAATTGACTGAAATGCGCCTGACCGCCATGGCTGCGGCTTTTCGTCAGCAAATCGATGACCCTGCAACGGCTAATCTGTCTTTCGAAGAGCGACTCGGTTTGCTGACAGATATCGAATGGAACAGCCGGAAAAATAACCGCTTGAAGAGGCTGGTGAAAAAAGCTCAGTTTGACCAGCCACAGGCTCATGTCGGCGATATCAATTACACAACCCCGCGCAAGCTTGACCGCAGCCAGCTCCTGACATTAGCCAGCTGCCACTACATTGTAGGACGGCACAATATCATCATCATGGGTGCAGCCGGATCCGGAAAATCATATATCGCCTGTGCACTTGGTATGGAAGCCTGTAAACAGCTATACTCGGTCCGCTACATCCGCCTGCCGGATCTTCTGGTTGAGCTGGCCATGGCCCGTGGTGATGGTTCTTACAAACGGGTGATGAAGCAATATCAAAAGATCAACCTACTGATTCTTGACGAATGGATGCTTGTTTCGCTTAAGGAGTCAGAAGCGCGCGACCTGCTCGAGATCATTCATAGCCGCCATAAGCGGTCCTCGACAATTTTCTGCTCTCAGTTTGCGCCCGCTGGTTGGCACGCGAAAATCGGAGAAGCAACACTCGCCGATGCCATTCTCGATCGGATCGTCCATGACTCCTACACAATTGAAATCCACAGTTCAGCCAGTGATCCATCCATGCGGGAAGTATATGGGATCAACCACTGATCAATTTCTACTAAACTATGTCTGGTACGTATTTGCATTGGTCCTTGCGCCGGAACGGTGGCGCTGCGGTGACCGGAACGGTGGCTCAACCTACTCCGGAACCGCGGCTCCGCCGCACCGGAATATTCATCTATATAA
>JAAYLM010000179.1 GCA_012521915.1 Oscillospiraceae bacterium
TCAAGGTCGTTTTTCCAGACCACAAAACCTTCGCTGATTTTTGCGGCTTCATAATCCGGACCAAGCGAACGTTCATCATCACCGGGTGAATAGAACAGGCGATCCCCTTTCCGGATTCCAGCGTCTACTTCCAAAGGCAAAGATTCTGCCCCGGTTGTGGTTAGACTTACAGCACCATCGTTTCCAATCAGAAACAAAGGGAGACGACTGAATTGAAAGAGCATCCGATAGTAGCGGTTGTAGGGAATCAGTCCGCTTCTTAATGTCAGCTCCCAGAAAAGAAGAATCAATATAATGTGAAAGGTTCCGGTTTGCGTCTGACGAATCCCCTGAACGCCCGCCACATAGAGGGCGTTATAACCGATGACCAGTCCGATCAGTAGGCTCAACAGCACAATATATTGTCCTTTTTTGCGGATGCCTGCATTTCGGTATAGGCGTAAAAAGCCACTGAACAGCAAGAAAGCCATCCAAAATGCCATCAGATAGAAACCGGCAACGTGAGTATATGGGTCATACTGAGGCAATCCTGCCGGAAAGAAGAACACACCCTGATGTAGATCGTTGCTTAAAACCAGAGTAATAAACAGGGCACTTGGCAAGATAAAAACCAACTGGAGTCTTCGTCGATCCTGTTCAGGCGCTCCGGCAATATACAGCGAAATCAATGCCAGGATCAGGCAGCTGCCTAGTAACGGGAGATAATACAAATACCAGAGATAGCGGGTCGTCATCAGATCTGACGATTGTTTTAAAACTAAATTCAATAGCCAGAGCAGAAGCAGAGCTGTCTGGATCTGCAGCAATCTCCGGACTCTGTGGTCAACAACCCGCCAAAAAAGGCTGACGCCCCAAAAAACGACCAGTAAAGCCAGGGGTATGTTCAATAAGACGCGATCACTTCCATCGGCTGGTATCAACAGGTGGGTTCCCAGTATCCGCCGCCGGAACACCTTGACTGCGTCATGTGCCAGCAAGGGGTAGTTCTCCATCGTTGTGGCACGCTGTGCTGCGTCATATTGACCTGGTGACGGATATAAAGCCACATTTGCATTGCCGTCCAATGCACGAAAACCAGCCTCGACGAGATCATCAGGATTTATCAAAATTGGAGGAACGCGGGATGATGGCGAATAAAGTCCGACGACATAACTTAGCGTCCCATCAATCGGAACCACCATACGCAGCGGTAATCCGGACAATATGAGCCGGGCAGCCTCATCGTCCGGCATCAGGGCAATTGTGTTGTCATTGATCCGGCTGATGTAATCATCAGAATTCAGACCGATAATCAGACGATCCTGCTGTTTTAACTCGGATAATAGAGCTGCGGCTGCATTGAGTCTGTCTGTTTCACCTAATGCCAAGGCCATGGCTGGCAGAATACGTGTTTTATGTGTATCGGGGAAAAAGAGATTAGCACCGGAATTTTTCAGATCCGTAATGGACTGAATGTCAACTTGGCTGTTTAACGGGATGACCATGACAATCGTTGATAAATAATGTGGCGTAAAATAGCCAGGAAGTCCTGCGTCCAGGCGTGACTCGATTCGTGCATCTTCTACCAGCACATAGGATTCCTGTCCGCTTTTAACATGCTGGAGAAATTTACGTGGGTCCTGGGAAATCTGCAGTGATGGAATTTGTTCGCTTAACAGCTGTGCATAACCCGAAGGTATCTGGTCGCAAATCAGAGCTTGCTGGTTAAGCCGCCGGGTTGATAACATACCGGATTGGCTCATGAAAATGAGCACACCCAACAGAAGAATCACGATGGTCGCCAGTTTTGTCAGCTTTTTCATCCGGCTTTACCTGATCTCATCAGGTCGATCATTCTGAGGTGCAACATATCCTTGGGACAACGCGTAAAGTGTCAATCTGGCA
>JAAYLM010000180.1 GCA_012521915.1 Oscillospiraceae bacterium
GGCAGCAGCAACGCGGAAAGCTTGTGCAAGTCTTCCAAACGGGCCTGGTCCGGCCATAAGGAACAGCTTTGCGCCAGAATACGCGCTAAAAGGAGGTTTTCACGCAGCCAGCCTGCAGGTGATGACCCGTCATCTGTGTCTGCCGGCAATGAAAACAGGCGCTCCCGCACATCACCACTGTCATTCAACCATTGCCGGCGAAAGTAAAGCCACCATTCCTGGAAAGCTTTGCGCCGGTCCTGCTCCAGCAAATATTGCCCGTAACGCAGCTGGTCGGCTGCCAGCGCGTAGGGCGCGGACTCACCGGGTGGCCGGCCAGTCCGTCCCGGCAGGCGATACCAGGCCAGCAGTTGACCATCCCGGCCAAGAAGCGTGAGCATGCGTGCTTCAATCTGGTCTGTCTCGTCCATTCGAAGCGACCAGGCGGACGTATGCTCATCCGACGCACCGGGCAACGGCACAGACAACGCGGCCTGCCGTGGGGCAAACCAGAACCAGTCCTGCCAGGCACTGATCGCGGTAAAAAGCGTGATGGCAGATGCCGCGGCTGCGAGAACCCGAATGATATATTTACGCCGCTTTCCGGTTGCTTTGCCGAACCTAGCCGTCATAAGCCACTACCCCTCCATCTTGCACCATAACTGTACAGCCTCGAAGCGTCTGCCATGCCAGGATGCTCTCATCATATAAAAAAGCAGGCCACTGAGAAAGCAAAGCGGCAGGCTTGTTTCTGGTAACCATGCACGTTCATGCTTTAATGGGTGCCATGGATATCATCAGTGTCATTGTTGAATACAACCCCATCCATGCTGGTCATGCTTACCAGCTGCTTGAGGCGAAACGCCGTGTCGGTCACAACAGTGCCGTCATGGTTGTCATGAGTGGTTTTTTCACCCAGCGAGGCGAGCCAGCACTCATGGACAAGTGGAGCAGGACGCGTATGGCTTTGGCCTCAGGTGTTGATCTGGTGCTTGAGCTGCCTTTTGCCTATGCCTGCGCCAGTGCTGAACGTTTCGCTGATGGCGGTGTACGGATCCTGCACGCCACCGGATTGAAAAGCACGCTGGTCTTTGGTAGTGAATCAGGTGATCTGGGGCAACTCCAGAGCCTGGCGGAAAGACTCGTTCCCGAGACATCTGACTATCAGGCGCAGCTGCGTGCCTGCCTTGACCAGGGTCTTTCCTTTCCTGCCGCACGACAGCAGGCCATAGCCGCGCTCTGGCCACAGGACCGGCTTTCCAGCCTGCTACGTGAACCGAACAACATACTGGCCGTGGAATACCTTAAAGCCATACGCAGAATAGACGGCTGCCGCCTCAACCCCCTGACCATCCAACGCCGGGGGCAGGATTACCGCGACGACAGCCAAAGCCCGACCGGTGCGCCGCCCAGCGCGGCTGCTGTCCGCATGGCAATCCAGAGTCGCATCCGGCTGACGGCCTCCCCTGATCTGGCCGGTTTGCTGCAGGATCTGGCAGGCAGCATACCTGATGAAGCCCTGGCAGAACTGTTGACAGCAGTCCAGCAAGGCCCCGGCCCCTTATTCCTCGAAGATCTGGCTATGCCCATCCTTTCCATGCTGCGTACCCGTCAGGGTGACTTTCTGGACAAGGTTCCCGGCATGGGTGAAGGGCTGGGACGACGTCTGGCTGCAGCTGCCGCGCGACCGGCAGCTCAGGCAGAAGCCCGCCTGGCGACATTGCTCGCGGACAGTGACACACGACGTTTTGCCCGCACCCGCGTTCAACGTGCTTTGATCGCATTGCTGGCCGGCCTCACAGCGGACGACCATCAGCTTTTTGATCGTGCCGGCGGCCCCAGCTATCTGCGTGTTCTGGGCTTCAATCGCAAAGGCCGTTATCTGCTCAAGCTGATGCGCCGGCTGGCCGAACGGCCGATCATCACCCGTGCGTCGGACTTTCTCGAGCATGGCAAGGATCCGGCACTTTGCCGCATGGCTGAGCTGGACCTGATCGCCTCTGACTTGTGGCACCTTGCAGCAGGTCGTCCCTGCGGCATTGACTTTGACAGTCCTGTCATCATGAGCTAAAATAGCTAGAATCAATCCAGGGGGGCGGTTGCTTATGCCGGAAAACATTTATGAAACATTGAAAAACAGGGGCTACATCGCCCAGGTGACCCACGAAGAGGATGTACAACAGCTGCTGGCCAGCCCGGGCGCCACCTTCTACATCGGTTTCGATCCGACAGCGGACAGCCTTCATGTCGGCCACTTTGTCCAGATGATGGTTATGGCCCATCTGCAGAAGGCCGGCCATCGGCCGATCGTCCTGCTCGGGGGTGGCACCGGTATGATCGGTGATCCGTCAGGCCGTTCTGACCTGCGGCAGGTGCTCGATGAAAACACCATCCAGAGCAATGTCAACCGTTTTCGTGAGCAGATGAAAATCTTGATCGATTTTACTGATGACCGGGCGATCATGGTCGATAATGCCGAATGGTTGCGTTCGCTCAATTATATAGCGTTTCTGCGCGAGATCGGCTCACAGTTTTCAGTCAACCGTATGCTTTCGGCAGAATGCTTTAAACAGCGTCTGGAAAAAGGGCTCTCTTTCCTGGAATTCAATTATATGCTGATGCAGGCCTATGACTTCCTGGTGCTCTACCGCCGGTACGGCTGCCAGATCCAGTTGGGCGGCGATGACCAGTGGTCCAACATCCTGGCTGGTGTCGACCTGGTGCGGCGCAAGGAGCAAGGAGCCGCTTTTGGCATGACTTTTAAGCTGTTAACTACCAAAGCCGGCACCAAAATGGGCAAGACGGCCAATGGCGCCGTCTGGCTGGATGCTGAAAAAACCACACCATTCGCTTTCTACCAGTACTGGCGCAACATAGACGACGCTGATGTTGTGAATTGCCTGAAGCTGCTCACATTTATTGACCTCTCTGAAATCGAGGCCTATGCCCGCCTGAGCGGTGAAGAAGTCAATGAAGCCAAGAAGCGGCTGGCCTGGGAAGTCACCGGGATTGTCCATGGCAAAGCGGCCGCAGACCAGGCTGCCGCGCAAGCCGTTGAGCTTTTCGCTGGATCGGGACGCTCAGAACAGATGCCCACCTCTGTCCTCTCGGAGCAAGAGTATGAACATGGCGTCAATCTGTTGGACTTGCTTTTGCGCGTTGGCATGATCCCTTCAAAAGGAGAAGGCCGTCGCCTGATGCAGCAGCGTGGCCTTACACTGAACAGTGATGTCATCCTGGATGTCAACCGTATCATGACCGCTGATGACTTCTCTGATGGCGAAGCGATTGTCCGTAAAGGGAAAAAAGCTTTCCATCGCTTTGTTCCGCCTGCCATCTGAAAAAACCATACCAGTTAACAACCGTACAATAAAAGAGCACCCTGGAGGATGCTCTTTTATTGGTTCAAATTAAATCGCGGCATCAGCCATATGACGATCGTCACTGGGCTGACGATTTGAGCACTTTGGCCAAATGTGACTTCTGACGCGCTACATTGTTTTTATGCATCAGCCCCTTGGCCGCTGCTTTATCCAGTGCAGTTTGAGACTGGCGCACGAGCGCTTCTGCGTTTTCCGCAGAAGAGGCCACAGCAGAACTGGTTTTTTTCAGTAAAGTCCGGATTTTGCTTTTCTGCATTTTGTTGGCGGCAGTCTTTTTAGCGATAATCCGTGTGCGTTTGATCGCGGACTTGATATTCGGCATGATTCTTCACCTCCCTGCGTGACACTTCTGTCAGATTTTGCACTCGAGTATTTTATCATGGAAAAAGAAGGGATGCAAGCGGATCCTGGTCTGTTCATCAGCTTGCATCTCGTGGTATGATGTTCTATGTAAATGAAAAGAACATATGGAGGTATAGAATACATGCCCTTACAACAGAAACGACGCCGCAGCAGGCTTGCACCGCGCCGCAAGGACAGTGCTGAGCCTGTTCAGGTGCCGCCTGCAGCCGCAAAAAAACCAGAGAAAAAAACGGTCACGGCTGCGGCAATTCCCGCAAAAGCTTCTGGTAACCGTAAACGCACCGCGGCTAAACCGCGTCCGGCTACGCCTAAAGCGAGCCCTTCAGTTACCAAACCACGCCCGGCGACAGCCAAAAAACGCCAGTCAGCAGGTGTCGCGAAGCCAGCAAAAGGTAAAGCCGCCACCAGCCTGGAGAAACTGGGCAACACGGCTTTGCGCGTGATTCCGCTGGGCGGCATGCGCGAAATCGGAAAAAACATGCTGGTTTATGAATGCGGCGATGACATGATCATTGTAGACTGCGGCATTGCCTTCCCCGAAGAAGATATGCCCGGCATTGATATTGTCATTCCTGATTTTTCCTATATCCTGCAGCACAAGGACAAGATCCGCGCCATTTTTCTCACCCATGGTCATGAAGACCACATCGGGGCGCTCCCCTGGCTCTGCAAAGATATCCAGGTGCCGATTTACGGAAACCAGCTGACCATAGAACTGATCAAGCTGAAACTGGAGGATCGGGGAACAGGCGTGTCCGGCGTCACTTTAAAAGCTGTTAAAGACGGGGACCGCATCTCAGCAGGCTCTTTTTCTGTTGAGTTCATCCATGTCAACCACAGCATCGCCGATGCCAACGCCCTGGTCATCCGCACACCCGCCGGGGTTATTTACCACTCTGGTGATTTCAAGATAGACTACACGCCGATCACCGGCGCTCCGATGGACTTGTCGCGTATCGCTGCTGTCGGCCAAGAGAATGTCCTGCTGATGGTCTGTGAAAGCACAAACGTCGAGCGTCCCGGCAACTCTTCATCCGAAAGCAAGGTCGGAGAAGCTTTCGCAGAACTTTTCCAGGGCGCGCCCGGACGCATTTTTGTGACGACGTTTTCATCTAATGTCTTTCGCATCCAGCAGATCTTTACCGCGGCCGAGCAGTTCGGCCGGAAAGTCGCGCTGATCGGACGCAGCATGCTCAATTTCTTCAACGCAGCCAATGCACTCGGCTACATCAACATGCAGCCGGACACCCTGATTGATGCCAACGATGTTGACCGGTACGCTGCAGACCAGCTTGTGCTGATCACCACGGGCAGTCAGGGAGAACCCATGTCAGCGTTGACCCGCATGGCCTTCTCAGAACACAGACGGATCGAAATTGTCCCGGGCGATACCGTCATCTTGTCTTCCAGCGCGATACCCGGCAATGAAAAGTCAGTGTACCGCGTGATTAACGAGCTGTATAAGCGCGGTGCCCACGTCATTTATGAGTCTTTGGCGGAAATCCATGTGTCAGGCCATGCTTACCAGGATGAGCTGAAACTGCTGCACCATCTGGTCAGGCCGCGTTACTTTATCCCGGGACACGGCGAATACCGCCACCTTTACCGGCACGCAGAGCTTGCGCACAAGCTGGGTCTTCCCTGGGATCAGATTTTTCTGCTTAATAACGGTGATATTTTTGAATACCAGAATGATAATGCCCGTATTGGCGGCTTCGTCCAGGCCTCCGGGATCCTGATTGACGGTTCAAGTATGGGCAATGCCGATAACCTGGTGCTCCGGGAAAGGCGTTTGCTGGCTGATGAGGGTGTTGTTGCCATTTTTCTGGCGGTCAGCCAGAAGGACGGACAGCTAATCCATGATCCGGACATACAAGCCCGCGGTTTCATCTACGAGCGGGAGGCGGATCAGGTGATCCGCGAATGCCAGAAGCGAATCACAGCCTATGCGCGCAGGGGCAATGGCAAACCGTCGTTGCCGGAGATGGTGCGCAGCGGCCAGCTGCGCACACAGCTGGAGTCCCTGCTGTTTGAGCGGACCAGGCGCCGCCCCATCATTCTGATTTCACTGGTTGAAGTCTGACCGGATTTTGTCCAAGACAAACAACCGCCAGTTCCCCCAAGGACCTGACGGTTGTTTTTGGTGTCTGAAAAACGCTGTTCTTGGCTTACGCTTTCAGGGAAGCGGCGGCTTCTTCAGCTGCTGACGCCGCATCTGGGGTGTAAATGTCTGCACCGATCGTTTTGGCAAAAGTCTCATTTACGGGCGCGCCACCCACCATGATGACGATCTTGTCCCGGATGCCGGCGGCCTGAGCGGCTTCGACAACCGCTTTCATTTCACCCATTGTGGTGGTCAGCAGGGCTGAGCAGGCGATGATCTGGGCGTCATTTTCTATGGCCAGCGAAATGAATTTTTCCGGGGCTACGTCTGTTCCGGCATCGATGATTTCAAGACCCTGCCCTTCCATCATCATGGCAACCAGATTTTTACCGATATCATGCAGGTCACCCTTAACAGTTCCAATAACAACTTTGCCTTTGGCCTTGATACCGCCGGCAACAAGCAGCGGTTTGAGAATCTCAGTACCGGCTTTCATAGCCCGGGCGGCAATCAGCACGTCCGGAACATAGACCTCATTGTTTTTAAATTTGATGCCGACCTCGTTCATGCCGGACAACAGGCCCTCGTTAAGGACATCCTGCGGTTCAGCACCGGCGTCCAGCGCCTGCTGTACAAGTTCCTTAACGTCTTTCGCTTTGCCTTTTTGCAGCGCCTCTGATATTTTGCCAAGCAGTTCCATGTTGCGACCTCCTGTTTGCTTTGTTTTTAATCTCTATCTTTACCCGGATTTTTCCCGGGTGAAAGCCGGTGTTATCTTCCCGCGTGATTCTCTGAATTTACCGGGTGTGATACCCGTGACCTTCTTGAAAACTTTGGAAAAGTAGCTTTGCGTTTCGAAGCCAACCATACTGGCGATATCAACAAGGGGGATATTTTCATTGAGAAGCAGTTTTCTGGCAGCATCGACACGCACGGTGTTGACATAGGTGTTGAAATTATCACCAATCTCCTCTTTGAAAACACGGCTGAAATAAGCCGGGCTGAGAAAAACACAGGCGGCTGTTTCTTCAAGCGTGATTTTCTTCATGTAATTCTTTTTCACATAGTCGATTGCCCGGAAAATGACATCAGCGTGTTTGACATTGGTCAGGTTAAAAACCTGATCGGTAAAGCGGGTCATGATATTGGAAAGCCAGTAGGCGATCTCGTCAATGTTGCGAAAAGAATTGATCCTGTTGAGGTAGGTGTAGTTGAGACCGAAAATCTGTTCGACATCAGCGCCACCGCGAATGGCTGCCCGCGACAGCAGCACCACCAGCTCGATCACACGGGCCCGCATAATCTCTATACTGCCACTGCTCGAAAAGAAAATATGGCCGAGGATCTCGTTGAGTATCTGCTGCGATGAGGCTTTGTCACCCATTTCGATGCGGTCAAGCAGCTGTGCCTCTTTCTCAATAGGATAAACCAGCTCACTTTCATGCTTATGCGTGAAGCGCTTGATAAAGCTGATCTGTTCCCAGAGCCTGGCTTGTAGCTCGTCGGTGTCTTTGCGTCTTTCCGTCTCTTTGAAAGACGGGTCAGACAGCCCTCCGGCAACCAGATAAAGCAGTTCACTCATCGCGTTGACGCGTTCAGTGGAAATGATGGGCACCAGTTTTATTTTTTCATGCAAAGCTTCCATGAAATCAGGGTGAATGCCATTGCGGGCAACCAGATCCTCGATCAGGAACTCGTCAGGATCAACCATATTGACCGGTCCGCAAAGCAGAGCCCCGACAACATCGCCCTCCAGATAGATCGGCGATGCCCAGTGTGTCAGGCCTAGCGGGCAAAAATAGACATAACGGCCGCCAAAACGTTCGGCCTGGTAACAGCCATACAGGTGTGCGTTATCACAGACCGGCGACCGGCCGTCGTTTTCTCTGGAACGGGCACCGGGCAAAACGGAGGCGGCGAGCTCGCAAACATCAATCTGGCTGGGCAGCGATGAGCGGTGCAGGGTCATACCCATGGGATCGATCACACGGCAGGACACACCGCAGGCTTTGCAGTAATTATCCGCAGCCTGTCCGGCTCTGGTCATATCCCAGGTCTGGATGTTGTCCTTCTCCTTGTTTTTCATCTCGTCTATATCACCTGCTTCCCTGCCATTGTATAACAGCAGTGCGGGCGGCTTTAGCACATAATTGCGCCCCATAGCAAATTTTTGTCATGATCGGTGATCATGTGCATGTGCGGGCGGACCTAGTGGCCGCGTTTGACATCGATGATATCGCGCACAGCCTTGATCCGCCCCAGGACACGATCGTACTGGCTCTGGCTGTTCACCTCGATGGTCATGATCAAGGTCGCGGTTACATCTTTCATCGCAGTCATCTGTCCGGAAATGATGGAAACTTTCTCTTCAGCGATGGCGTTGGAGACATCGGCGAGCAGGTGGCGGCGGTCATGAGCCAGGATTTTCAGTTCCACCTGGTAGGTCGAGCTCTGGTCTTCCTTGGCCCAAGCCACGTCAATCAAGCGTGAAGCTTTTTCCGCGCTGGAAGCAGAACCGGCAGCAGCCGAGAGCAGGTGACGGATGTTGGAGCAATTGGTGCGGTGGACGGCGACGCCTTTCCCCCGGGTCACATAACCTATGATCGGATCGCCAGGTACAGGACTGCAGCAGCGGGACAGGCGGACCAGGCAGTTCTCGATGCCTTTGACCACAACACCGTGATCTGAGACCTCCCGTTCGCGCGCCTTGCTTTTTCGCTTGTCGGTCTGTACCGTTTCTTCCTGCACAGCTGCCGCCAGGGGGCTGCTGATCAGCTGGCCGGAAGGAGGCAGGCGATAGCCCAACCTGGTGCGGTCTTCCTCAGGAAGACCTTTAATGTACTCATCCCGCAGCCGGGGAACGACACGCCCTGCCGACAACCCGCCGTACCCAATGGCCGCATAGGCATCCTCCAGAGTGTTAAGCGTATAACGGCGCAGAATGGGTTCGACGTTCTCTTTGCGCAACAGCTGCTCCGTGTTGAACCCTGTTTTACGGATTTCCCGCTCGACGATATCCCTGCCGCGGTCAATATTTTCCTGACGCATATCCCGCTTGAACCACTGGCTTATTTTTGTTCTTGCTGATGCGCTTTTTACGATTTTCAGCCAGTCGCGGCTCGGCCCATGGACTTTTTCTGAGGTAAGTATTTCCACAATATCGCCATTTTGCAGGACATAAGTCAACGGAACCATACGCCCGTTGACTTTTGCGCCGAACATGCGGTTTCCGATACCACTGTGGATGCTGTAGGCAAAATCGACGGGAACCGATCCGGCCGGCAAAGAACGGACGTCACCCTTGGGTGTAAAGACAAAAACTTCATCCGCCACCAGGCCGTTCTTGAGTGATTCCATATACTCGCCGGCATCGCGCATGTCTTTTTGCCATTCCAGCAGCTGGCGCAGCCAGGTCAGTTTGCTGTCCTGCGCCTCATCCTGCCTGCTGTGTGGCAGGTTCTCTTTATAGCGCCAGTGTGCCGCGATACCGTATTCCGCGGTCCGGTGCATTGTTTCTGTGCGGATTTGCACCTCAAAGGGAATGCCGCGCGGCCCGATCACGGTGGTGTGCAACGACTGGTACATATTGGGTTTGGGCATGGCGATGTAGTCTTTGAAGCGACCTGGCATCGGTTTGTAGAGCTCGTGCACCAGGCCCAGAACCGCATAGCAGTCGGCAACGGTCTGCACAATAACGCGGGTCGCAAAAAGGTCATAGATCTGATCCAGGCTCTTTTCCTGTTCTTTCATTTTCTTGTAGATGCTGTAAAAATGCTTGGGCCTGCCTTCGATCTCAGCCCTGATCCCCATTTCACGGATTTTCAGCTGCATTTCGATCACGATTTCTTCGAGGTATTTTTCGCGTTCCGAGCGTTTCTGAGCGATAGCGCCCACCAGCTCATAATACGCGTCCCGGTCAATGTAGCGAAGGCAGAGATCTTCCAGCTCCCATTTTATTTTATAGATGCCGAGGCGATGAGCAAGCGGCGCGTAGATATCGAGGGTTTCTCTGGCCTTGTCGGACTGTTTCTGGGGAGACATGTGGCGCATGGTGCGCATATTATGCAGCCGGTCAGCCAGCTTGATCAGCACCACCCGGATGTCCCGGGCCATGGCCAGAAACATCTTGCGGAAATTCTCCGCCTGGATTTCTTCTTTGGATGAATAGGGAATGCGGCTCAACTTGGTCACACCATCAACCAACTCGGCAACATCCTCGCCAAACAGGTTTTTTATTTCCTCTATGGTCTTGCCGGTATCCTCGACCGTATCGTGCAGCAGAGCCGCCGCAAGGGTGTCTTCATCAACTTCCAGCTCTGTCAGAATCGCAGCGACAGCCAGAGGGTGGATGATATAGGGTTCTCCTGTTGCACGTTGCTGCGTACCGTGTGCCTCGATGGCATAGGCGTAGGCTTCGGCGATTTTGGCGCTCTCCTGTCCGCCGCTGTAACTTTTATACCGCTCCAGAATCTGTTCCAGCATCCGGTCACGCACGGTACCGGCTGTTTGTTGTGTCATGTCGATCCGCCCCCTTCAGACGCGATCAGGCTGCGGTAAGTCCTCGATTCTTCCAGCCGGACTTTCTTGCTGACAGGCAGCAGCTTCAGTTGCATGCGGTCAGGACCAAGATCCCGTTTTTTAATCAGACCGGTCTCCTGGAAGACAACCAGAATCCGGGCCAGGCGAAAAGGATGCAGTTCAAAGCGGTAGCTGCGGCTGATCTTTCGGGCCAGCAGGGTGAGGTCAATCAACGCTGACTGTTCAGTATAATGCATGCGCAGGTACTGGTAGACCGCTTTATATTCCTGTTTACGTGGCAACAGATCGTCAAGGGACAGAGCCATCTGCTGCACGAGCATGTGAAGACTGCCATGACCCTGATAGAGGCGCTCTGCCTCCCAGGGGCGGTCGTAAAAAGCATGGCCGGAGTCAGCCGGGCGCAAATCGCGCAAATTCAGCTGCAGTTGCGTGCGGCCTTGCCAGTTGTTGATCTCCAGGGAAAACAGCACGTCCACCCGGTCTCCCGGTCCTGTCCACTCATCAGCCTCTCCCAGGCCGAAAGCGATCGCATCCCAGTTCAGGCCGCTCTGCGGATCCTGCAGTTTCAGCTTGAGATGGCGACCGCTGCCTACCAGACGGGTTTCCCTAAGCAGCAAATCGCGGCAGACCAGCAGCGGAACAGGGTTTGCTTCGCCAAAGGGCTCAAGTTTTTGAATGTCCCGCGCATTCTCCAGCGTCATTTCCGCGGCAGTCACCTGCAAGTCAGCCTGCAGGTCTGCCTGCAGCTGATCATCAGCAATGTGGCTGGCAGCGAAACCGGCAATCGCATTTAAAAAATCGGACAGCTGTTCAGCAGCCAGGGTCAGGCCTGCGGCTTTGCGATGCCCGCCGAAACGCTGCAGCGCAGGCGCGGCATGGCGCAGCGCCGCCAGGATATCGATATCGCCCCAGGAACGGCAGGAGCCTTTATACGAAGATTCATCTCCAGCAAGGACAATCACAGGACGGGCATAATGCTCGGCCAGCCGGGATGCGACAATGCCGATCACACCGGAATGCCAATTTTTCCGGTATACCACAAGGATCTTGTCGAGGGTTGTATCCGGCCGGTTGTCGATGTCGGCTATGGCTTCTTGTGTCATGATGTTTTCAATGTCCTGGCGTTGGCGGTTCAGGTCGATGAGTACTTCAGCCAGTCGCTCAGCTTCTCGTTGATCATCAGTCAGCAACAGGCTGATCGCGTCATACGCGTCACCCAGACGGCCGGCCGCGTTAAGCCTCGGCGCAACAGAAAAACCGAGCATCTGGGCGGTCACCTGCCGGTCCTGCTGGCCGACAGCCTGCAGCAGCGTGTCCAGTCCGATGTTACGCCGGCCGCTATGGCCAGCGTTTTCTTCAGGCAGATCTGCACCATGGTTGATCTGGGCTAGACCCGCCGCTGTCAGGCAGCGGTTCTCATCGATCAGGGGTACAACATCTGCCACAGTCCCCAGAGCGGCCAGGTCAAGGTATTCCTGCCAGGCTTGGGGGCAGTTCAGCAGGCCGCAGAGGGCTTGCACAAGTTTCAGGGTAACGCCTACACCGGCCAGACCGGCAAAGGGATACTGGCTGTCTGCCCGCCGCGGATTAACCACAGCGGTTGCTTCCGGCAGGCACGCCCCGCATTCATGGTGATCTGTGACTACAACACGGATACCGGCTTCGCGCAGCTGGCTGATCTCCGCAAGGCTGGTTACGCCACAATCGACTGTGATTAAAAGGCGGTCCCCGTTCGCGATCATGCCTTCAGCTGCGGCTTCAGACAGGCCATACCCATCGGTCATGCGATCAGGAATAAGCATCCGCGGTTCCGCGCCCTGCGACCGCAAAAAACGAATCAGCAGGGCAGTCGCGGTCATGCCGTCCACATCATAGTCGCCGTGGACTGCGATAGGCCATTTATTTTTTAAAGCTGTCAAGATCGTCTGACAGGCAATCGCCATATCAGGCAGCAAAAATGGATCATGGAGCTGGTTCAGGTTCGGTTCAAGAAAAGAGGTGATTGACTCAGGCGTACGCAAACCACGACCAGCCAGCAAGCGGCTGATCAGTGAACCATCCCCGGGTGTCGCGGGGTTTATCTGCCATTTGCGGTACCTGCCGGCCACTGTGTTTTCCTTCCAGTTATAGACAGGCCCGATATCTGTATCAGTCATCGGGCTTGTCGGCTTCTCTGTTTTGTCTGAAGAGCCGTTCTGTTGCGGCTGTTCAGCGCTTTAGCAGGATGCCCGACCGCTCGATCTGTCACATCCCACGACCGGTCCTGCAC
>JAAYLM010000181.1 GCA_012521915.1 Oscillospiraceae bacterium
ACATGAATGAGAATAACCTAACGCCGCAACCGCCTGCTCCCACGTCGCAGCCGCTGAACGGGCAACCTTCATTTCAGACGAAAAGAACATCCAGCGCTTCATGGAAATACATCTTGACAGCGCTGGTTTCTGTGGTTGTCACATTTGCACTGACCGCGGGCATTGGCCTGGCTGTCCTGAAAACAATGGGTTACGGCGTCCTACAGCAAACGCAGGGCGATCGTCTCAGTTTCAGTTTTCCTGCTGACCCGGAGACTGAAAAGGCACTGGCCAAATTGCAGACCATTTACGGGGCCGTAACCGGCAACTATTATGAAGCGCTCAGTGACGCGGATCTTGTCGCGGCGATGGCCAGGGGGCTTGTCAATGAACTGGACAATCCCAACACCATGTATCTGACGACGGAACAAAACCAGCAGATCGCAGATTCCATGAGTGGCAATTATAGTGGCATTGGCGCTTTTGTCGGACTGAACAAGGATGGTCTGGTGGAAATAACGGAGATCATCGAGAACAGCCCGGCTGAAGATGCCGGCATCATGGTCGGCGACCTTTTCATCGCGGTCGATGGCCGGGATGTAACCCAGTTTAAAGATATTACGGCCGTTGCCGCCCTGGTGCGCGGCGTAGAAGGCAGCGCGGTGGAATTGACTTTTTTCCGTCCTGCAGAGAACAAGAACATCACGGTGGAGGCTACACGCCGACGCATCACGACTGCCAGCGTAGCCTACCGCCCACTGACCGACACTGTCGGGTATGTGCAGGTCAGGGATTTTTCCCAGAATGTTTCACAAAATTTCATCCAGGCTATAGAAGCACTGGAAGAAAATGGCGCACAGCACCTGATCATTGATCTGCGCAATAATTCCGGAGGCCTGGCGACAGAGGTGATCGACATGCTGGATTATCTGCTCCCCAAGGCGACCATCGCAACGCTAAAAGGCCGGAACAATGGCGAACCCTTCGAGTCTTCCTGGCAATCCGGCAGCAGCAGCGGTGTACCGGAAACCATGCGCTATGCAATTCTTATCAATGAGATTACAGCAAGTGCATCTGAGCTTTTCGCCGGCTGCCTGCGTGATTACGGCAAAGCATACCTGATCGGAGAGCAGTCTTTTGGCAAGGGCTCGGGAACCATAACCATAAACCTGGATGACGGATCAGCCGTTAACCTGACCAATTTTCTTTATTACCTGCCAAGCGGCATCAGTATTGAAGGCACAGGCCTGATGCCTGACCAGCAGGTTTCACTGCCTGAAGATGCGCGTGGCTTGTCTTTAAACCGTCTGACCATTGAGCAGGACACCCAGCTGTTTGTCGCTCTGGAAGTCCTGGCTCAGCTGGAATAACCCATCGCGCCATGACAGAGATGTATCATTCGCTGGCCGCTGTATATGATCAGGTTCAGGCCGTTGATTACGCTTCCTGGGCTGAGTATCTTTGCCGACTGGACAAATCATTTAACCGTCGTGTTTCCAAAGGCGATGGACAGGATGGCCGTCCGCTTTTACTGGATCTTGGCTGTGGCACTGGCGGCATCTGTCTGGAAATGGCCGGGAGGGGCTATGATCCCATTGGAATCGACCGCTCTGCAGCCATGCTTAATCAAGCAAGGGACAAAGCACACAACAGTGACAACCCGTCTTCCCGATCCTGCCTGTTTTTGCATCAGGACATCCGCCGCTTTGAGCTTTATGGCACTGTCGACCTGATTGTCTGCCTGCTGGACACCGTGAACCATCTGACACATCAGGCTGATGTCCGTCGTTTGTTTAAGCTTTGCAGCCA
>JAAYLM010000182.1 GCA_012521915.1 Oscillospiraceae bacterium
AGGTTATTCTCATTCATGTTCTTTCGTGACCTGTTCTGCTTTCTTCAGGGATCATCCGACTGGCCGTTCAACTGCTGGCAGACGAAGCCCCTGTGCCCGCTGCTCAGCGGATGTAGGGTACAGGGTTGGTGTGCCGGCCGTTGATTCTGACCTCAAAATGGAGATGCGGACCTATCGAGGTGCCAGTTGAGCCGCAGCTGGCGATTCTGTCGCCGGCCTTGACAGTGCTGCCAACCTTGACATGTGTGTTTTTCAGATGGGCATACAAGGTTGACACTCCGCCGCCATGATCAATAATAATGTAGTTGCCATACCCGCTGCCCCCTTTGTTTGATCCTTCACGCGGATTGTTGACCAGGATGACCGTGCCCGCGGCAGCGGCTACAATCGGGTTGCCGTAGCTGCCGCCCAGATCAACACCGGTATGCATGCGATAGTAATGGTAGACAGGGTGTAAACGCATACCGTAAGGTGAGTATATGGTCCGATCTCCGGGATAAGGCCAGACCCAGCCTTTGCTGTTGGTCTGCTTGGGAGGATTTGTCGGTTTGGGTGTCGGTGTCGCCTTGTTGGCCGCCTGATGGTCAGGTGCGGATGTAGGCTGGGCGGCCCTGGTGGCTTCCGCTGCTTTGGTCGCCTGAGCAGCCCTGGTCGCCTGTGCAGCACGACTGGCTTCGGCGGCTGCTGTGGCGGCAGCTGCTTTTTCTGCTGCCAGCTGCTGCTGCAGGGCAGCAATCTGCGTCTCCAGCTGTTCTGATTCCGCCAGTAAATCGTTCTCAGCTCGCTCACGTTCAGATAAAGAGGCTTCTACTTGATGGAGATCCGCCTCACGGGCATTGGCGTCGGCTTTGAGAAGCGCGAGATCAGCTTCGATCTGCTCAACCACAGCTGTCATCTCTTCAGCGTACTGACGGGCAATCTCCCGCTTGAGCTCCGCATGATCTTTGGCGATTTCCAAGTCTTCGATCATTTGCTCGTCTGTATCGGCGACGATACCGATGAACTGCAAAGTTGTAAAAAAGCCTTGGAGGCTGCTGGACTCCAGGAAAATTTGAAAAACAGACTTGTTGCGGTGTTCAAACATGACCTGGACCCGCTCGCCATACTGCTGTTTTTTTGCCTCCATATCCTCTTCAGCATCGATATACGCCTGATAGGCGGCATTCATTTCTGCGACAGCTGCTTCCAGCTGGATTGTCTTCTCTTCGTAAAGGCGGCGTTGCTCAGCGCTGCGCTGATTAAGCCAGGCCAGTTCTCCGCTCAGCTGATCAGCTTTGCCGGCAAGCTGCTCTTTTTCTTGGGCAAGTCGTTGTTGTTCCTGGGCCAGTTCAGCCTGCTTGGTCCTGGCATAAGCCAATGCTTCACTGGTTGTTCCGGCTGCCGCCAGATTCATTCCGCCTGGCAACCCAAAGGAAAAAAGCATGGCCATGACAATGGCTCCTGCCAAAAAAAGGCGTGGCCAGATATGGCGTCGAGCCAGGAGCGCTGTTTTATTATGGATTTGCATCAGGAAGAGCCTCCTTCGCTGTCTGTCGTTCGGTTTGTTTTACTCCGGCCATAAGCAGTATGTCAAACAGCGATATGGCGACGAACCGCGACGGCGCTTCCTAAAGCGCCAACGCCAATGCCGACAGCAAGATTGACGATAATAAGCTGAGTGGCGATCATGGCCGGGTTTACCATGGCAAGAATATCGGTTGCCTTCACGCCGGTCATGAGGAGATCATAGATCCGTTCATAGGCCAGCCAGGTCAGTGCCCAAGCCAGTAGGGCGCCGCACAGGCCAACAAAGGCACCTTCCACGATATAAGGAATACGGATGTACCAGTTGGTTGCCCCTACATATTTCATAATACCAATTTCTTCGCCCCGTGCAAAGACCGCAACGCGCACCATGTTGGAAATAATGAAAAAGGAGATCACGCTCAGTACAATGAAAGCGGCCAGCGTTGCGTAATTCACCCAGATGATCGCTTTGCCAAGGAACTGCATGACCGTAAGCTCCAGTGATACATCACGAACGCCGGGCATGCCGCTGATCTGTGCGCGAAAGGCTTCGCCCTGTTCCGGATCGGTCAGGCGGATGGAATAGGTATAGGGAATATTGGCTACAGGGAAATCTTCAAACAGTTCATGATTCTCCATGCTTTGCTTGAACTGCTCAAAGTTTTCACGGGGTGTGAACAAGGTGCATTCAAGAACATCAGGATGATCTTCAAGCGTTCTGCTTAGATCGCTGAGATTCTCCTCCGATACACCGATCACCATAGTGATCTCTACAGGTGGCTGTTGCCCTGCCCGGTTCATAATCTGACGCGCGTTCAGAGAAAACGCCGAAAAAGCGCCCAGCAAGACCAGCATCAGGGCAATGGTCGTAATCGAGGCCAGCGTCACAAGTGGATGGCGGATAATGCTGCGCAAACCCTCTTTGAGGGAATGACCAATGACCGATAGCCTCACGGCTGCACCTCCGCACCTGGCTGATCAGCTGCATGAAGTGCAGGGATCACCAGGCTACCGCCATGCGGTTTCAAAGTGCCGGCATCTTCCTGCAGGAATTTCTCAGAACCACCGTCGGTGCTGTTCGCAGCCGCCTGAGTGTTTTTGGCATAAAGTCCGATATACTCGTCTCGTACCATGAAGCCGTTGTCGATCTCAATCACACGTTTGCGCATCCGGTCAACCAGATCGCGGTCATGGGTGCATATGACGATGGTTGTCCCGGTGTGGTTGATTTCTTCAAGCAATGCCATTAGGGTCTCGCTGTTGGCTGGATCCAGGTTCCCGGTCGGCTCGTCGGCCAGGATCAACATGGGATTATTGACCATAGCCCTGGCGATGGCGACACGCTGCTGTTCACCGCCGGAAAGCTCTCCCGGTCTGGCTTGGGATTTGTCCCGCAGACCGACAATGCTCAGAACGATAGGGACACGTCGGCGAATGGTGGCTTTTGACGCACCAATGATTTCCATGGCAAAGGCAACATTCTCATAAACGGTCTTGGTGTATATCAGGCGGAAATCCTGAAAAACCATACCAATATTTCGACGCAGGTAAGGGACCAGACGGCGTCTGATCCGTGAAATATCATAGCGGTCAATCAAAACCTGGCCGCTGCTGGGGTGTTCCTCGCAAGTCAACAGCTTGATCAACGTCGACTTGCCGGCACCGCTGCGGCCGATGATAAAGACAAATTCTCCATCTTGAATGGTAAAGCTGACATCCTTCAGGGCATTGGTCCCCGTCTGGTATGTCATCGATACGTTGCGGAATTCTATCAAATCTACCTCCAGGCGGGCAGACTGCCCGTCAGTTATGCCACCATTTGCCACTGGCTGTCTTGGCGGCTGTTTTTTCCTGTTTCTCCAAATATTTCCGCACCATTGAAGCCAGCTTGAACAAGACCGCGTCATCAAAGCTGCGCAGGTCAAGTCCGGTGATCTTCTGGACTTTATCCAGCCGATAAACCAGTGTATTGCGGTGAACAAACAACTGACGCGATGTTTCGCTGCCATTCAGGTTGTTTTCAAAAAATTTCTGGATGGTCAGCAAGGTTTCTGAGTCAAGTGCTTCGTAAGCGCCTTTGGGAAAAACCTCATCAAGAAACATATGGCAAAGTGTCGGCGGCAGCTGATAGATCAGGCGGCCCAGGCCAAGCTGATCATAGCGCATGACATAGCTCTCATTTTCAAAAATGGCGCCTACCGTCAATGCCAGCGAAGCTTCCCGGTATGATTTCGCGGTTTCCTTCAGGGTGTCTGCCGGCATACCAATCCCAATATGCACTTTAGCCATTGATTCCGCGTTGAGGTTGTCCAGGATCTGGTTGGCCATTTCATCAATCATTTCCGGGTTTTCCTTAGGATATTCCGCCAGCAGAACAATGGTTTCCTCATCCATAGGAAGGATGTAGTTGTTGCGCTGGTCCGGGAAAAGACTCTGCAGGATTTCCACACAATCCATTTCCTCCGCTTGTTCAAACCGAATCAAATAAGCCAGTCGGGAGAGGGTAAATGGAACTTTAAACTCGCGCGCCTTGAGCGGGATGTCGCCCGGCAGTTCATTTTCCAGCAGAACATTCTTCAGGAAAGTTTCCCGTTCCGCATCAGAGTTCCGCTCTTTGAGCGTGGCCGCAATCCAGCGGCAAAGTAAATCAAGATAGTTGCGGGATGTGTTGTCTGTACCGTCGACAAAGCAGATGGCGGTCTGTCGCTCATTGACCTGCATTTTCATGTATGTACGACCGTAAGTGACAGCCATCGCATCGTCAGACAGGATAACCGCCCTGGCCGATGAATCTTCTGTGCCCTCAAGGTCCTCATCGGTACAGGCAATGATGATGCCGTCCGGATCAAGAACGCCGGCAACTTTGTCCAGAAAACGAGCAGCCTCCCGGATGCATCTTTTAATTTCTTCCATAAATAATACACCTTCCTATCGCGACAGATCGTTGTGTGTACATCTGAGACGCGAGCCATCTTTATCTTATCTTAACTTGTTCCAGATGATGTTTCAAGGTTATGACAAAGTGATAAACAATCGTGAAGCAAACAGCAAGATGTGAAAAGAGGACATCCGCCATGTACCGCAGCACGCCGGCAGGATGTCCTCTTATAGGCTGGTGTTCTGTCCGATCAGCTGAGAATGACCAGCTCAGTTTCTTTATCGAACAAGTGAATGCGGTTACCGTCAATCGCCAAAGGCGCTACATCGCCAACTTTGGAGCGGCTGACGGTCGGGTCAACACGGGCAACCAGGTTGTTTTCACCGGAGACGGTGACATACAGGTAGGTTTCAGCACCCAGCATTTCCACAACTTCGACATTGGCTGGGAATTTGGTTCCCGGGTTCTTCTCAACAAAGCGCGCATCATCAGTGATCGCCTCAGGACGCACACCCATAATGATATCTTTGCCGTCATAAGCCTTGACTTCAGGCACTGAATATTTGGGAGGCAGGGCAATACTGACGTCGCCGAAAGTCACAAACACATCGTCACCCTTAACAGAAAGGGAAGCGTTGATGAAGTTCATGGGCGGCATGCCGATGAAGCCGGCGACAAAAGTATTCTGCGGGTGCAGATACAGGTTTGTCGGGTTGTCGACCTGCTGAATGAAGCCATCTTTCATGACAACGATACGGGTACCCATGGTCATGGCTTCTGTCTGGTCATGTGTAACGTAGATGATCGTGGTCTGCAGCCGTTGATGCAGCTTGGTGATCTCAACACGCATCTGGACGCGCAGCTTGGCGTCAAGGTTGGAGAGCGGCTCGTCCATCAGGAAGACTTTAGGGTCACGCACAATGGCACGGCCGAGCGCGACACGCTGACGCTGACCACCGGAAAGGGCTTTCGGCTTTCTGTCAAGCAGGTGCTCAATCTCCAGGATTTTGGCGGCTTCGGTAACGCGGCGCTTGATTTCATCTTTCGGTGTCTTGCGCAGCTTCAAGCCGAAGGCCATATTGTCATAGACTGTCATGTGAGGATACAACGCATAGTTCTGGAAGACCATGGCGATGTCCCTGTCTTTGGGCTGGATATCGTTGACAAGCCTGTCACCAATGTAGATTTCACCTTCGGTGATCTCTTCGAGACCAGCGATCATGCGCAGCGTTGTTGACTTGCCGCAACCTGAAGGGCCAACCAGGATGATGAATTCCTTGTCTTCAATGTCGATGTTGAAATCGCTGACAGCGACGACGCCACCCTCATATCTTTTGTATACATTTTTCAGTGATACACTTGCCATACTTTTACCTCCACATTTGTAACAAAGCATGCTCTTTGCAGTAAGTTCGCACCTAGACTATACCACTTGACCGTCATGAAAACCAGAGGCAAATTTTAACAAATGTTTACAGTTTATTTTGTCCATACAGTAGCAGGGGGGGTGACAGACACAACAATAAAACAGAAATTGTTTTAGCTAAATTGCTTAATCTGCCTTCGATTCTTGATGTTTTTCGGTGTTCGGCGATCACGTGGTTTGGTTGTGGCACGCTAAAAACGTTATAATATGTCCGAACTCATTGACTATACCACACTTGCGCAACCCAGCGCTATAAGGTCAGCCGTCGTAGGCGCAGAAAAATATGACACTTGCCAAATGACTATTTATTCATTATAATGAATATTTATAACAGAAATCAGGGGCAGGGCTACGATCTGTCTGGAAAATGGAGGCTATGTATGGAACAAAAAACACGTATTGGCGTTGTCGGAGCCACCGGCTATGTTGGTATGGAACTGGTGAGGATACTGTCCGGCCATCCCGGATTCAACCTGACATGCCTGGTATCCCACAGTCATGCAGGCCGCCTGATGTCTGACATCTATCCGGCTTTTACCCGTCTTGCCGACCTGCCGCTGCAGACACTTGACCCGGATCAGCTGGCCACAGACTGCGATCTGGTGATTACCGCGCTGCCGCACGGTGTTTCCTCCAAAATCGTACCACAGCTTCTGGAACGCGGACTGAAAGTGCTTGATCACAGTGGTGATTTCCGCTATCGTGACGTGTCCGTTTATGAGAAAGCCTATAAATTGAGCCATCCCTGCCCAGAGCTGTTGCAGGAGGCCGTCTACGGTCTCCCGGAACTGTATCGTGACGCGATCAGCCGGGCCAGGCTAGTGGCCAACCCGGGCTGCTACCCGACCTGTTCCCTTCTGGCGCTGAAACCTTTGCTGGAGAACAGGCTGGTCAAGACCGAGGGCATCATTATCGATGCGGTTTCCGGAATCAGCGGTGCCGGTCGCAAGGCAGATGTTGCCTATTCCTATTGTGAAGCAGCAGAAAACTATAAAGCATATGGTATTGTCGGACATCGCCACACCAGTGAAATCGAACAGGAATGCGGCTACCTGGCCGGACTGGGACAACCTTTGGTGGTTTCTTTTACACCGCACCTGGCACCTCTGAAACGAGGTATGCTGGCTACTGTATATGCTGATCTCCTGCCTGATGTACAGGCGGACAGGCTGCAGGAGGCCTACCTGCAGGCTTATGAAAATGAGTACTTCATCAGGCTGCTGCCGGCAGGGCGATCACCGGAAACCAGTCATGTGGCCTTCTCCAACTTCGCTGATATCTCCGTACAGATTGACAGCCGGGCCGGCAAAGCCAAAGTGTTGTGCGCCATCGACAATCTGGGCAAGGGCGCTGCCGCCCAAGCCGTTCAGTCGCTCAACCTCATGGCCGGATTCTCGGAGGGTGAAGGTCTGAAGAAGCCAGGGCATGCTCTCTAGGCGCCGTCCGGGCCGGGCCTATCATACCGCCCAACCGCCTGGATGACCCGATGGCATGAAGCAAAAAAGAAGGGATTGAGCACCATGGAAAACCTGTCTGTCAATGAGACCCGCGATATCATCGCCAAAGCAGAGATCCTCATAGAGGCCTTGCCCTATATCCAGAGCCTGGCCGGCAAAACGGTTGTCATCAAATATGGCGGGAACGCCATGATCAATGAAGATCTGAAAAGCCATGTCATGCAGGATATCACCCTGCTGAAATACATCGGCATCAATCCAGTGCTGGTGCATGGGGGCGGACCTGATATCAGCGCCATGTTGCAGCAGCTGGCCATCCCTTCATCATTCCGGAGCGGACTGCGGGTGACGGATGCCCAGACCATGTCGGTTGCCCAGATGGTGCTTGTTGGCAAGACCAACAAGGAAATTGTGGCAAGGCTCAACCAGAACGGAGCAAAAGCCATCGGTATCTGCGGCATTGACGGCCGCCTGATTGAATGCGAGAAAATTACCCGGGACCGGGATGGCAACCCGATTGACATAGGCTATGTCGGGCAGATCGTAAAAATAAACACCCGTGTGCTGGAAATGCTGGCAAATGACGAATATATCCCCGTTGTCGCCCCGATCGGAATCGGGGCCGGCGGGGAAAGCTACAACATCAATGCTGACACTGTGGCCGGCGAGATCGCGGCTGCCCTCAAAGCTGAAAAGCTGATGACCTTAACGGACGTCGAAGGGGTCAAAATGCGCAATGAAAACGGTGAAGATGTCGTCATATCGACACTCAATGAAGTGGAAATCGAAGATCTGATCGCTCGCGGCATCATCAGTGGCGGCATGATTCCCAAGGTGACCGGCTGTCTGGATACTGTGAAGCGGGGTGTCGGTCGCGCCCACATCATCGATGGGCGCATTCCTCATTGCCTGCTGCTGGAAATTTTTACCAACAAAGGTATCGGTACCATGATCACCCGTGAACGCAAACCATATTATCAGGGAGAACAAATCTGAAGGGGATAATCACCATGACAACAAATGATAAAAAGAATAAGCAAGATCCAATCCTGGAACAAGTCATCCGATTGGATGACCAGTACTATGCCCCAGTATACGGTCGCCGCCTGCCGGTTTGCATTGCATCCGGTAAAGGAGTGTGGCTCGAGGATACCTCAGGCCACCGCTATCTGGACATGATAGGTGGCATTGCCGTCAATGTGCTTGGACATGCGCATCCCCGCCTGACAGAAGCCATCGCCCGCCAGGCCGCGGCTGTCATCCATTGCAGCAACTACTTCTACAATGTGCCCCAAGCCCAACTGGCTGCGCGGCTTGCCCGTCTGTCCGGTCTGGCAGACGCCCGTGTCTTCCTGGCGAACAGCGGTGCTGAAGCGAATGAAGCCGCCATCAAGCTGGCAAGGGGTTATTTTTATCACCAGGGCCAGTCGCGTGAAAAAATCGTCAGCGCACTGCACTCCTTTCACGGGCGTACACTGGCCACAGCAAGTGCCACCGGGCAAAGCAAATACAGCGCGCCCTTTGCCCCCCTGCCACCGGGCTTCGTGCATGTTCCCTATAATGACCTGACCGCCCTTGAGGCTGCTGTTGACACGTCAACCTGTGCGGTTCTGCTGGAGGTCATTCAGGGAGAGAGCGGCGTCATGCCTGCGGATCCAGCTTATCTGCAGCTGGCAGAAAAGCTTTGCCGCCAGACAGGAGCCCGTCTGATCATTGACGAAATTCAGACCGGCATGGGCAGGACAGGCCGTTTTCTTGCCTATGAACATGTCCAGATCAAACCAGATATCATCACCATGGCTAAAGGTTTGGCAGGAGGTGTTCCGATTGGCGCGATGATTGCCAATCAGGAAACAGCGACCGGATTCCATACAGGTGACCACGGAACAACCTTTGGTGGAAATCCGCTGGCCTGCAGTGCTGCCCTGGCTGTACTCGACGAATTCGAATCGGCTGATCTGGTGGCCAACGCGGCGCGTACCGGCGAAAAGCTGCAGAAGATGCTGCGCCGGTTGGCTGAGCACCAGCCATTGATCAAAGAAGTACGCGGACGCGGCCTCATGATTGGGGTCGAACTGGCGTCACCCCTGGCTGTCGCAGTTAAGCTGGATTTACTGGCAGCCGGTTATCTCGTTGGTTCGGTGGGAGACTGCATTATCCGCCTTCTGCCACCTCTGATTCTCGACCAGAAAGAACTTCCGCCATTTTGCGAGGCATTTGAGCGGACACTGAAGGAGGCAGCGGCAAAGTGAAACATTTTATTGATATTGCTGACACTTCAGCCGATGAGTTTATTTATCTGCTTGACCTGGCTGACCGACTGAAAGCACAGCACAAAAGCGGCCGTCAGCATAACAACCTGAACGGCAAAACGCTGGCTATGATTTTCGCAAAATCATCGACACGGACGCGCATTTCCTTTGAAGTCGGCATGAAACAGCTGGGTGGCCATGCCATCTATCTGAACACGCAGGATATCCAGTTGGGACGCGGTGAATCCGTAGCGGATACAGCCCAGGTGTTGTCCCGTTTTGTAGATGCCATCATGATCCGTACTTTTGCCCACCAGGATGTGCTTGACCTGGCGGAATGTGGCAGTATTCCGGTGATTAACGGTCTGACGGACCTGATGCACCCCTGCCAGGCTCTGGCGGACCTGATGACGGTCCGCGAACATAAAGGAGGCTTGAGAGGCCTGAAACTGGCTTATCTGGGAGACGGCAACAATGTGGCAAATTCATTGCTGCAGGCGTGTGCCAGAGTCGGCATGGATGTCGCAGTAGCCGCGCCTTCCGGCTACACCTGCGATCCGGCCTGTATCGCTGACGCAAAGAAACAGGCTGCACGCCAGGGCAGTTCTGTACTGTTGACAGATGACCCTGTCGTTGCTGCCCGGAATGCTGATGTTCTTTATACAGATACTTGGGTAAGTATGGGACAGGAAGATGAAAAGCAGGCGCGTATCGCTGTTTTCAACGCTTATCAGGTTAATGCAGCCATAATGGCTGCCGCCAAACCGGATGCCATTTTCCTGCACTGTTTGCCGGCATACCGTGGGCTGGAAGTGACCAGTGAGGTGATCGACGGTCCGGCATCAGTGGTGTTTGATGAAGCTGAAAACCGTCTGCATGCCCAGAAGGCTGTTCTTCTACACCTGCTGACTGGCGGGTGATTTCAGCACCACGACACCACCGTCTTCTCAACGCGTTCCCGCCCTGCCGTACAGGGCGGGAACGTTTTGTTTTTACCAAACCGGTTCGGCTTCTGCTGATTGCACGGTTCAGCCTAACGGGAAATCGCGTGGGAATGAACCGGGGTTGAAAGAAGGGGCACCGCGGTAGACCAACAGCGAGCCGACAAAAATCAGAATCAGAACAAGCAGCTGCAGGACGATGAAAGCCAGTCCGATGATATTCAGGTTTCTGGCCCATCTGATCTTTGTTTCGGCCTCGCTGTCAAGTGTTTCACTGCTGGACATGATGGCGAAAATCAGGGCAATCAAACCCAGGATACTGCTGATGCCAAAGCCGCAGCAAAGCATGTTGACAATGGAAAGGACAATGATCCCTGTTGTCGATTTGCGCTGCATGGCCGGCGCTGCAGCCGCATATGGCGGCGCAGCCGTTCCTGTCTCAAGTGACGGCGTCGCTATGGCTGATGGCGGGACATGGGGCGATGCCTGGAATCGCCCATCCCGCCCCGGATCGTAATCATGGCGGACATAGGCAATCCGTTCCGACTGCAGCCGCTGCTGTTCTGCCGGGTCATGGTCCGGCAAATCAGACGTGCTGACCGGTCTGTTTTCGTCAGCGTCTGCCTGGCTGGTCGCCGGCGCTCCGCATTCCGGACAAAATTTGAACGCGTCTTCCGAACGATAGGCACATTTTTCACATCGCATGGACAATCCCTCCGCTGAACCCATGTCGCTCGGGCGCTCAGCCTGAACGCCCGAGCGGTATGCTTGTTCATCTCCAGTCTATGTCAATGATTCGACAGCGTCAATAAATTCAGGAACGGTTCATCCATGTGTCCGGTTACTGTCAGGGCGCCAGCCAGCTGAACGGCATAAAGGGCAGGTTGCGCAAAACAACAAACAACAGGGCACTGATCAAGAGCGACCACAACAACCAGGGCCGGTCCCGCGGTTGTTTCAGAACCACCCGGCCAGTCAAGGCCTGCAGCCAGAGCGCCGCGAGGCTGCGGATCGGCCAGAAAAGCCAGACCATCGCGAACGCGTTATAGGACAGCGCTGTGATCAGGCGGCCCCGCAGCAAAGCGCTAAGCGCCCTTGTCGCGCCGCAGCCGATACAATAAAGGCCGGTCCACTGGTGAAACAAGCACGGGACCAAGGTTTCTCCAGCCTGCAGGTCTGTATGCAACAGCACCCAGACCGTTACACCGGCCAGCAAAGGCAGCATGACAGTGAATACAACACGCCAGGCAAGGCTGCTTCGGCTTGCGACAGGCTGATACGCATGTTGATCGCGTCTGTTGTCCGGCTGTCCTGTTGCCATCATGATCAGGTGCCCTCTGTGTGGTCAGCGATGCAGGAGTGGGCTGATGCGTTTGTAGACCAGCGCGACAATGAACGAGATAACAATGCCCTTGAACAGATTGAATGGAACGAAAACAAACAGGATCAGGCTGCGCTGGTCATTGACCAGAGTGTTGCCGGACTCATGGACCATGTTGATGATCACCTCAATCGGTAAGCCCATCACCTGGATGTAAAAAGGGATCAGGAAAAAATAGTTGATCAGACTGGCCAGAACAGTCATGGCGGCTGTTCCGGCAGCCATGCCAAGATAGGCGTTGCGCTGAGTTTTTGTGCGCTTATAAATCAATCCTGCTGTTCCTACAAATGCTGATCCGATGATGAAGTTGGCCAGTTCGCCAACACCACCCGTATGGGTCGCCGGAAGATGCAGCAGATTTTTCGCCAGCTCGACCAGGACACCCGTCAACGGCCCCATGGAAAAAGAGGCGATCAGGACAACGATCTCGGAAAAATCAAACATGAGGAAGGTGGGCATAAGCGGTAACGCAAACTCCAGATACATGAGCACAACCGCAGCGGCGGTAAGGATACCTGCTTTTGCGACCCAGCGGGCGCGCTGTCTGGCTTTTGATGGGTTGTTCAGGGTTTTTTCTGACATGATGATTCTCCTCCTAGAACATTTTGATGTTACCAGGGCAGCTGAGGCCGGAATAGAAAAAGCCCCGCACGGGGGCTTCAGGCAATCATACATGATCGCTGTTTCCTTCCATCCAGACTTTACTGTCGGCCCAGGATTCACACCTGGTCAGCTGGAACCTTTATAAAAAGGCTCAGGTCGCGGGCTTATCCCCTCAAGGGGGCATCACCGCCGGTAGGGAATTTCACCCTGCCCCGGAAAACATGCTTATATGGCTGTTATTATAACATCCTGGACAAAGATATCAAGTGTCCATGTAAGCTTTGATCAGCTGGTTCAGTACGGTCGCGTCGGGAAAACGCCAAGCCTAATTGAGCGCGTGTCGTTCCAGCAGATAATGCTGCACCTTGATGACTTGCCCGTTCTTCAGATAAGCCCGGGGAATGCGGCGTCCGATCAGGCAGGTCACTTCATAGTTGATCGTGTCCAGCCATTCTGCCATTTCATCCACAGTAACAGAAGGATCCGCCGGTGCTTTCCCCTTCTCTCCGGCCGACCTGTCCGGTGGAGCGAACAGAACTACCTCGTCTCCGGGTAGGACAGGCTGGTCTTTGATTCCGGTCACGTCCAGCATGCAGGTATCCATGCAGATGCGGCCGATAACTGGAACACGCCGGCCGTGGACCAGCACCTGGGCTTTACCGCTCAGCCGTCGGGAATAACCATCGGCGTAACCAATGGGAATGGTGGCAATACGGCTGTCCTGACGCGTATAGAATGATCTTCCATAACTGACGCTGCAGCCGGCAGAAACGGTCTTGTTCAAGATGACACTTGACTTGAAGCTCATGGCTGGTATCAGCTCCGGCCATGAGCCAGGACAGCCGGCCGGTGTCATGCCATACAGCATCAGCCCGGGACGGACCATATCCAGGTGCATCTCAGGAAAACGCATGATGGCTGCGCTGTTGCAGACATGCTTCAGCGGTATGCTGAGTCCAATCCGGTTAAGTTCCCGGCAAATAGCCATGAACTGCTCAAACTGTTGCTTTGTGAAGGCAGGGTCATACTCATCGGCACTGGCAAAATGTGTGTAGATCCCTTCAACGACCAGATGAGGCAATGAGTGGATCCAGCTGATCTCCTTGACAGCCTGGTCGCCCGCCATGTACCCAACCCGGCTCATGCCGGTGTCTACTTTGATGTGGATTCTGGCTTCACACTTCTGTTCACAAGCTGCACGGGATAAGGCAATGGCCAGATCTCTGCTGTAGACGGTTTGTGTGATCCCGTAGGCAACGATTTCTGAAGCAAGACGCGGATCAGAATAGCCAAGGACAAGGATAGGCGCCTGTATGTCGGCGCGGCGTAGTTCAACAGCTTCATCCAGCATAGATACAGCCAGTCGGCTGACGCCATTCGCCAATAAAACCGGAGCAACAAAACAAACGCCATGACCATAAGCGTCAGCTTTGACAACGCCCATAATCTCGCAGCCGTTGTGAACCCGTTCGCGCAGCAGCCTCGCATTGGCAGCAATCTGATCAAGGTTGATTTCCGCCCAGGATCGGGTGAGCAGGTGGTTGGCGTTCAAGGCGCCGCTATACCGCTGCTCAGACATGGTTCACTTCCCAGCCTGCCTCGTACCAAGCTGAGCCCAGCCTGGTCAACAGGTCGCGTGGCAGCATAGCCCGCCTGCCGCGCTCCGCGGCAGCCAGGTCGGCGGCCAGCCCGTGGCAGAAGACAGCAGTGCAGGCAGCCTGTTCGGGTAGGAGATGCTGAGCCAGCAAAGCACCGACCATACCTGTCAGGATATCACCGCTGCCGCCTCTGGCCAGGCCATCCTGTCCACTGGTGTTGATCCAGCAGGGTCCGCCGGGCAAGGCAATGACAGTCGCCGCACCTTTCAGAACAACAGCGCAGCTGCTGCGCGCCGCCAGTCCGGCGGCGGCATGGAGCCGATCAGCCAAATCCAGATCAGGTGCCAGACGGTGAAACTCACCGGGGTGAGGGGTCAACACAGGCGGTGGCAGCTGATCGCGCCGGCGCTGTGCTGCCAAAGCCCAGAATGCATCCGGTTCCCGGCTGATCTCATTTAAAGCATCCGCGTCAATGACAAGGTTGCGGGCTGTGCTGATCAGCAGCCTGAGAAGACCAGCCAACCAAACTGGCCTGCCTATACCCGGCCCTATCGCTACAGCGTCCGCTGACTGAACAGCATCGGTCAGACCGGCGGGTATTTCATCCGTTTGCCCCAGAGGAAGCTGTAGCGCCTCCGGGCAAGCCGCAAGCAGGCTGTCGCGGATTTGGCGTGGTACGGCCAGTTGCAGCAGACCAAGACCGGATCTGGCTGCCGATTCAGCAGCCAAAGCAACAGCACCCGGCATTGTATCCGTTCCTCCAACCAACAGCAAACGCCCGAAAAGGCCTTTGTGTGCGTCAGGAGGGCGGATCGGGCACCAATCCGGGGTGACCGTGCGATCCAGCTGATAAACAGGGGCTTGGTCTGTCTGGTCAAGCACTGACTGAACCAGCGCTGCAGGAATGCCAATCGGATCCGTGTGCACTTCACCTGCAAAAAAACATCCGGGCGCACTGATCAGGCCAATTTTGGGCCTGACAAAGGTGACCGTCCAATCGGCTTTAATGGCTGCCGGATCAGCCTGTCCGCTGTCACTTGCCACCCCGGAAGGCATATCAATCGCGATAACCTTGTTGTTGCGCGAACGCGCTTCAGACACCCATTGGCTGACCTGACGGAAGACTTCCGGCACGCCACGTTCAACTAAAAAGCCGGAACCGAAAATCCCATCAAGGATCAGACCATCCTGCAAGTTCTGAAAATCAGACGCAGCCGGAGGTTGCAGCTTAACACCCAGCCGCTCCAGTGCGTTCCGGTTCATTTTCGCTTCATCGGGCAGATCCGCCCCGGAGAACAACGTACAGCAGCGAACCGGCCAGCCGGCAGCTATAAGCAGACGCGCGCATGCATATGCGTCACCGCCATTTTGCCCACGGCCACAAAGGACAAGCACCGGCGGGTGGCGGTCTTGTTTCCTGGCGTCGGCAACGGTGACACAAAAACGATAGACAGCTGTCGCTGCCGCTTCCATCAGCAGCAGTAAAGGCAAACCTGTTCCTGCCTGCCAGGCCTGGTCGATCTGATGTTGCTCGCTCGATCCGATCAGCTGCATGTCCCTGCACCTCTTTGTTCCATAGCTCACAATGCTCCACTTGTTTTTCAGCGTTTTTCCTGCTGTGCAGTTGTCTAAAACCGGGCAATTGACGCAGCCCGATACAAAGAATCGCCTGAAAGGCAATCTGCCACGCAGAGTGGAAAGATTGTTTATTATCTCATTATACTATGAAACAGCAAAAGTGATGAACGTGCACATGCAAAAAGACGCCCGCAGACGTCTCTTAATCCATGTGGAAGGTTACTCACCCTGTCGGGGCTACTGGGTTTCAGGCTTTATTGGTGTGTTTATCCAGCAAGGCTGCCAGTTCCTCATAGGGTCGGGCACCAACCATGCGTTCAACCACCTGACCGTTTTTCAGCAGGTAAATGGTGGGAATGCTCATAACCCGGAATTGCTCAGCCAGATCGGTTTCTTCATCGACATTGACCTTGCCGACGACAGCGAGGTCTTTGTAGTCTTCAGCCAGCTTGTCGATCGTCGGCGCGACCATGCGGCAAGGACCACACCAAACTGCCCAGAAATCAAGCAGGACAGGTTTGTCACTTTTCATGACCAACGCATCAAAATTGTCAGATTGAATTTTTAGTGCCATATGAACCTCCATCACCATAGCTGATTATTCACAACGGGATCAATTTATATTGCTGCAAGCATATCGTTTCGATGTTTTTTTCGCAGTAACTTGAGTTACATAGTCGTTGGCCCGTTTTCGCGGCCTTGTCCGGATAGTGCCGACAGGTCGTAGGGTGTTTCCTGGTAGACATAGTAGTTCAGCCAGTTGGCGAACAGCAGGTAGGCAGAACTGCGCCAGTTGACGATGGGTGCCAGTTCCGGATTGTCCTGCGGGAAATAATTGACAGGCAGATCAATAGCCAGACCGCGTTCCAGGTCGCGTTCGTACTCGTATTTCAAGGTCAGTGGATCATACTCAGAATGGCCGGTCAGAAAGATCTGGCGACCAGTCAGATCCGCGACAGCATAGACCCCGGACACCTCTGATTCGGAGAGAATGCGCAGCTGGCTGACCTTTTCCAGATCGGCGCGGCGCACCTCTGTATTGCGGGAGTGGGGGACATAATAGACATCATCAAAGCCGCGGAAAAGCTTAACCGGCCTTGTCCAGCTGCTGCTGTGCGGAAAAACGCCAAACACTTTTGCCGCA
>JAAYLM010000183.1 GCA_012521915.1 Oscillospiraceae bacterium
GACTTGCCGCCCTGGAAAAACCGGTGGAACAGCCGGGGCAGCGTTTCGGGCGGGACACCGCCGGCATGATCGGTGATGGTCAGGTGAACCGCGGTATCCGTGCGCATCAGCGCGATGTCCACCCGCCCATCCGGTGATGACTGCTCGCATGCGTTGCGCAGCACATTCCCGATAGCTTCCGTCATCCACACCCGGTCGCAGCGCGCCTGGGCCTGCCCCGTCACAAAAAACCCGATGCCCGGGAACAGTTGAACAAGCGGCATCTGTGCCTCTGCCACCATCTCCAAAAGATCCGTTTGCTCAAACGTTAGCGAAAACCCGCCAGCCCTCAGTTTCTCCAAGCGCAGCAGGCTGAGCAGCAAACGCTCCAGGCGGGAGAGCAGCTGAAGCTGCTCCGCCTGATGGGGCGACGCGTCCATTTCAGCAAACAAGCGCAGCGATGCCAGAGGCGTTTTGAGCTGGTGGGATACATCCAGCAGCCAGCGCATGTTCTCCTCGCTGTCAAGCCGCCTTGCGTCCTTAAGTGTACTGACTGTATCCTCCAGACGGACCACAGCGTCCAACAATACGGACATGTCACCCTCCGAGAGTACGGGAGAAGGGGAAGCAGTGCGTCCCATAAGGAATGCGTCAATCTGCCGGGCCATGGCGCGAAGCCGCCTTTGGTGCAGCACCCTTTGTATGACCAATGCGAACACCGCGGCGACCAGGAGCGCGCCGGCAATAAAGTACGTCAGTCCCATGCGTACCCCACGCCCCGCACGGTGACGATCACGCTGCGGCCCAGCTTGTCACGCAGGCGGCTGATGTGCACCGACAGCGTGTTTTCGTCCACAAACACTTCGTCCACGTCCCAGATGGCCTGCAAAAGCTGTCCGCGTGTCAGCACGCGCCCCCGCGCACGCAGCAGCGCGGCCATTAAACGGTATTCGGTATGTGTCAAGAACACACTTTGCCCGCCACGGGACACGCTCAAGGCGTCCAGATCCACTTTGAGGTCTCCCAGTTCATACGAAGTGGCTGGGTGCCTGCGCAGCAGCGCGCGCACACGGCCAAGCAGTTCCTGGGTTCGAAACGGCTTTGTTACGTAGTCATCGCCACCGGCATCCAGCCCCTGTACCACCGTGGCTTCCTCGTCCAGCGCAGTTAAAAAGAGAATCGGGGTTACTATGCCCTGCTTTCGCCACTCGCGGCACAGCTGGATGCCGTCCGCGTCGGGCAGCATGATGTCCAGTAGAATGGCATCGGCGCGAGCCAACGCGTCCGCATGCGACCGAGCTTCTGACCCGGAGGCAGCCGCGGTTACCTGGTAGCCCTCGCGTTCCATCAGCTCGGTCAGTCCTTTGCGCAGAGTCGTATCGTCCTCTACCAGAAAAATGTGCAGCATGAAATACCACCTCTGCAAAGCATTATAGCATAAAGCTTGCGTACAGAACCTTTCAGAACCGCAAGAAAGGACGCCCTGCGAAGGGACACCCTGAGTAGAAACCATTCACAACAACCATCGGGTGGATTCAGGTGCCTCACTTACTCCGCCAGGGAGACAATCGTCTCTGTCTTCAAAATGATGGCTGCTCCGCAGGAGTTCGCCAACGCCACAATGAACTTGTACGCAATGGGGCATTAGCACAGTTGGTAGCGCGCGACATTCGCATTGTCGAGGTCAGGAGTTCGAATCTCCTATGCTCCACCAAACCCGAAATCCCTTGAGAAATCAGGGGATTTTTAATTACAGGCTTCAGTA
>JAAYLM010000184.1 GCA_012521915.1 Oscillospiraceae bacterium
CTTGTTGCCCTGGGAGGCTTTATCCCCTGTCCGGATCACCGCATCGCGCCAGACGCCAAATGGGAACTGGTCCAGTATTACTGTGACCGGATGCGGCATGTTTTTGGCTGAGGCCGAAAACATGGCTGCAGCAGACTTGCGTTAAACAGAATCGTTGGTCCGGCTGGGCCAACAGATCTGCAGTCTTGCCGATTAAAGGGTTGTCCTTCTCAATAACCCAGCGCTTTCTTGGCTTTGGCCTGCAGAGAATCTACAGGAAGCTCCATCAGTTCAATGCGGTTACCGTCCGGATCCTTGATCCAGAACTGCAGGCAACCGCTTTTCCCTTTTTTCACAGGCGAATCGATGGGGACGCCTTTCTCAGAAATATGCTTCAGGGCCTTTTCTATGTCGTTGACTTCATAGCAGATGTGCGATGGCCCCACGGCTTCCGCGGCATAGGCATATGTCCCCTGACCATTGGGGAAGAGTTCGATGAACTGGCCTGCGGCAATATGCAGGTAACAGATGCTGACCTGGCCTTCGTCGTTATAGAGTTTAAAGGCTTCCTGAAAACCCAGGACATCCATGTAAAAGCGGCAGGATGCTTCAAGATCTTTCACTTTCAGAGCCATGTGTCCTATTTTCGTAATCATGCTGACCTCCTTACACTGTTTTGCGAATATGCCTTCCGGTGCTGGTTCTGATTACCAACCCGGTCGCTGTTCTTACGTTTTCTTTACCAAAACCACAATAGGCAGTACCTGTGGTCAGCTGAGCTGTTTAGCTAGAAGGGCAGATCGGCATACGCCCTGTTTGCGACGATCAGTTCTTCTGCCATGACTTTGACCTCATGTGGTTTGAGCTGCGCGCACTGCGGGTCGTTATGCAGGGCGTGCAGCACAGTGGTCTTGTCTCCGCTCAGCATGCCTTGCACAAGCCATTTGGCATTGATGGCTTGCGGCCGCATGATCTCCAGCAGTGCTTCAGGCACCTTGTTCACCATGACAGGCCTGACACCAAAACCGTCGACGACACCCATGGTTTCCACGCAAGCGCCCAGAGGCAGCCCTTCAATCTGCCCGATGTTCAGGGTGTTTACAGCGTCCATGACGGTTTTGTTGTTCAGATACGCCCAGATCATATCCGCGCCGGTTTCGCGGCTTTTTACTGGTGCTTCTGCCGTCCTGCTGCGAAGTGCTTCTATAGAATCCTGCATACGTTGTTTCGCAACAGCCATGTTCCTGGTCCTGATGTCAATGGGCGTTCTGACAAGGCGGCAATAGTCCAGCACATCCAATGGATTGCCATCCTGATCGGGCTTTTTCTGCATGGCGGGATGGCCGGTCAGCGCATAGGAAACAAACTCGCTGGTATGCCTGTCCGCAGGATAAGGCAAATAACCGTAGGTGTCATACAGTTCGGCAAAGAGATTGTGAGCTGAATAGATCCCTATCTCGTCAGAACTGCCTTGTGGTGCGATATCTCTGATTGATCCTGATCCGATCTTTTGCCGCAGCAGAGGATAACCTCTCTGCCTGCCAATTCTAAAATCAGTCACCCAGGTGAAATGATTCATACCGGCAATTTCGACGGATATCTGGCTCCAGTCAGCAAGCCCGAAAAGATTCTGGATGACATCCTTGATTTCAAAGTAGGCATGACAGAATCCCGAAACCGGATTATCCAGCAAGGTTGCCAGAGTTGCTGTCAGCGTGGACATCGGGTTGGTGTAATTCGCGATAAATGCCTGGGGGCATAATCTGCGGATATCTTCAGCAAATCCGGCAAAAACCGGTATGTTGCGCATTGACCTTGACCAGCCTCCCGGACCGGCTGTGTCGCCGACGGTGGCATAGATGCCATAGCGTTCCGGGATTTTCAGATCGTGGGCCATGGCCTGTAACCCGCCTGTTGATATGGTGATTAAAACGGCATCGGCTCCGGTTAGTGCCTGTTTTCTGTCTGAATAGGCCGTATAGCGATCATGTTTTCTGTCACAGGCACGGGAAGCTGCTTCACCCCATTCTTTGCAGATTCGGGCTGGTTCTTCGTTCAGATCGACAAAGCGGACATCCAGGGCTTCATCCTGGAAGCAGTTCAGCAAGTCACCAATCAAGGTCTGTGTCCAGAGATAACTGGCACCGATCACACAAATAGCTTTCATGCTTATCCTCCAAATTTGCTTGATGCTATCAATGAATACAAGACTGCCGGTTGGTATCGATGTCCGGCAGTTGCATGAGCTGTCTGCAATCAGCATAAGCCTGTTTGCAGAACGGGTCAACCATTTTGCTCGTGTTATATTAAGGGTCAAAGGCTTTAGCACGGTCCTTTTGCTTCATTTTTTAATCTAATCAAGAAAGACAGCTTATCCTCTTCTGTCTGATTGGGTATCCAGAAGAACCTGGTATATCTTCGTAGTATCCGGCCATAAAAACCGCAAATTTTTTCTGAATATTATTGCAATAATATTTTCAGCGCACTATACTGGAAATATCAGTTTATTCTTCCGAGCAAAGCATAATAAAACAATGAGACAGAAAAAAGCACGACATAGTCACGTCCATGTCTCTTGGTTTGCTTCTTTATCGTCATGACTGTCATTTGTTCAGTTATGAGCAGCAGCACCAGGACGCTAAACATCCTTGATTTGAAGATTGATTTCATAATTTGTGGTGCAAACATGAATGGACAATCAATACATGAGCACCTGACACGAAACAAATGGGTTCGTCTTGCGGCAGGCATGCTGGCATTTATTATGCTATTGACTGCTGTTTTTGCCAGTATGGCCAGGGTTACCCTAGATCTTTCTGACTTTGATAACGACCCTGACGCCGCAGCTGGCACCTATCTTCTTGAGAAGAATGACTTCGCGTCAGGATTATGAACAGATGCTTTATAAACAGCCCTAGCGTTAAGAAGTACAATGAAAATAGCGTTTTAAGTTACAGATAAAAGCAACATCAAAGGGTACAATGAAATCTAAACGATCTGATTGTCTGCCGTTAATCAATTTGTAATCGTGGCCGACATTTGGTTGCTAACGAAAAAGACAAGGGGAGATAACGTCATGAGAAAGATTCAACTTGGTCAATCCGGACTTCAGGTTCCCACAGTGGCTGTAGGCTGTATGCGCTTGCGTGGTCTTGGCAAACAAGAAGCAGAGCAATTTGTGCAAACAGCCCTGGATATCGATGCTGTTTTTTTCGACCACGCGGATATCTATGGGGGAGGAACCTGCGAAGAAATTTTCGCAGAGGCCATTCATATGAACAGCACAGTCCGCGAGAAGATTATACTGCAGAGCAAATGCGGCATCAGATCCGGTGTGGCATTTGATTTTTCCAAGCAGCATATTCTGTCTTCCGTGGATGGCAGCCTGAAACGGCTGAAAACGGATTATCTGGACGTTTTGCTGCTGCATCGCCCGGATGCACTCGTGGAACCGGAGGAGGTCGCTGAGGCCTTTGACATGCTGCACAGCAGTGGAAAAGTTCGCCATTTTGGTGTGTCCAACCAGAACCCTATGCAAATACAACTGTTACAGAAGCACGTAAAACAGCCGATTGTGGCCAATCAGCTTCAACTCAGCATCACGAACGCGAACATGATCACTTCAGGCCTGCATGTCAATATGCTCGGTGATGATGCTGTCAATCGCGATGGCAGTGTCCTGGACTTTTGTCGTCTCAACGACATTACGATTCAACCCTGGTCACCCTTCCAGCACGGTCGTTTTGAAGGTGTGTTCCTCGGCAATGAAAAATTCCCTGAGC
>JAAYLM010000185.1 GCA_012521915.1 Oscillospiraceae bacterium
GCCCAATAGGCAAAGGAGAGAATGAAAGTTGCCGTCATCGGCCCTGAAGCGACACCACCGGCATCAATAGCAATACCAACAAACAAAACCGGCACCACCCAGGTTGGTCCGATAGCCAGTATATAGTCAGGCAAGAGAAAATACCAGAGCTCTAGAGCCGGATACAGGATACGGAGCATCAACAGGCAGACTGCAAGGCCAACACCGATGGACAAGCTGATCAGGACGATTGGCTGTCGACCATAACTGCTGGCGACAGGTCATATCCAGCATGTTATTCAAGCCGGCGGGATTCTTGATTGCCTTTCTCCTCCATGACAATAACTTTGGTGCCATCCACCCGAACAACCCTGACAGGTGTATCTTTCTCAATGAAGACGCCATCAGCAATGGCATCAACCCTGATCCCATCGATGATCACACTGCCGGCCGGGCGCAGGACCGTTTGTGTCATGCCAACCTTTCCATGCAGATCCGTACGCTCTCGTGGCCCATGGGTGTAACCCGCTTCAACGGTTTCAGCTGAAGACAGCACCAGTCGCTTGACCAGACGGCTATGCCCGAATACTTTGATCAGGACAGGTATGGCAATCAATGTTACAGCCAGGGCAATAGCCAGAACACCAATGCCCTGGCGGGGCGTCGGTGCTGCCAGTACGACACCCACGAGCAGCGCAATAAGGCCGCTGACGCCAAAGATGCCAAAGCCGGGCACCGCGATCTCTATACCCACCAGAACAAGGCCGGCAAAAAAGATGACGGCAGCCCACCAGTCGGTGCTGCCTGCCAACAGGCCTCCGGCGAAATAAAGAACAATGCACAAGATGCCTACGATGCCTGGGGCTCCAAAGCCCGGCGTATATAATTCGATCAAGATACCAAGCATGCCAAGGGACAGGAGTATCGACGCCACTTCATAGCTGGTTAAAAACTGGGCAACGCGCTGCCTGAAATCCGGTGCGGCTTCAATGACCCTGGCATTGGACCAGCCCATATAAGCAAGGACTTCCTGCCGTCCTCTGACAAGATGGTCAGCATAACCATACTGCTGTGCTTCAGACGCGGTCATATCCAGAATGGCGCCCGCTGCGACCAGGCCTTCTAATTCAACAGAGGCATCAACCATAGCCAGGGCGATTTGCGGATCCCTGCCGCTTTTTTCAGCAGTTGTCTTGAATTCACCGCTGACATATGCCAGTGCTTTGGGTTCGTTGGGCACCGGTTCAGCTGCTCCGATATGGCTGCCCGGAGCCATAATGATGGTATCACTGGCTATTGCGATCAACGCACCTGCTGATATGGCACGGTTTTCAATATAAACGACAACAGGCACAGTTGACGCCAGTATTGCATCACGCATGTCAATAGCCGCATCAACACGTCCGCCCAGGGTGCGGATCTCCAGGATTACACCGGCAGCGGCTTCCGCGGCAGCCCGTTCCAGCTGTCCTTCCATGAAGGCAGCCATAGCCGGCGTAATCTCACCGTCTATGGTGATGGCGTATACCGTCGGCAAATCTTGCTCCTCTGCCCTGGTCGTCAGGGGTAATGCCAGCAAGACCAAAAAGACCAGAAAAAACAGAGCTGTTTTGCGGTGTGTTCTGTGCATGGTCAGCCTCTCCTTTCTATCTGCCAGGCATTGCCTGCAGAACGTGTATCCGCCTGTTCATCCGACACAAGGTTTAGTGATCATTCTACCAGGTCACAACACTACTTTCATGCCGCTCCAGGTTGACATAAATGATCCCATCAGTCAAACGTGCTTTCCCTTCTGAAGACTGAATCATTGCAGGTTCCGCCAGCCCGAAACGGGAGAAATCAAAACCAGCAACACGGCGATCATCTTCATGGTTGATGATAAGAAGATGGTGCTGTGTCTCATCCTGTGTGTACCAGAAAGACGCGACACCATGATCACCCAGGTCCAGGGGGACAGCTGTTGTGGGTAGCGGATCCAGATGGTTGTAGAGCAGTTCCTTGCCCTGTGTGTTCAACATGCTGATCCGGTCAGAGCTGATGATGTTGCCACCGGCAAACACAACAATACGAGCCCAGGTCTCAGCCTCATACCGGTCAAAAACCTCACCCCTTCTCCAGCGGGCGCCTACTGTGCCTTCAGTCTGGGGGGCATGGGCAAAGGGGTTGTAAACATTCGTCTCTTGCTCCAGCGATGTTTCTTTACCCCTCACAACCAGAAAATCGGGATCAATCCTAAACAGACGCCCGTTTTCCCAGAAGGAAAGCTGAAGGTATTCCAGAACCCAGCGGACATGACCCCACTGGTTGTGGATATCCACTCCGATACGGCAGGAGTCTGTATAGCCAGCGCCGCATTCAGGCGGATAGGAACAACCAATGATATGACTCTCGTCACCCACAGCTTCCCTGATGATCGTCAGAAGCACGCGAATCGCGTCGTAAGGGCCGGATTCCTCGTCATAGAAGTTGACTGCATAAAGCAAAGCACTGATGAAGTCAACTTTAAAGATCCGGTAACCGTCCTGACGCAAGCGCGTGTAAACAGCTTTGTAATGAGCTGCCCCGTCCGGATGCGTCGGGTCAATCAGATACATGCCATCGACAACCAGGGCATCGCCGTATTGATCCTTCAACAGCATAGGCCCTTGACGCAACGCATTATAGGAAAGGTTTTGAATCTGGCAGCCATTGGTCCATATGCCGGGCGTCAAGCCATTTTTTTCAATTTCCTGCGCCGTAAAGGCCATACCTTGGGAAAAACGGTAATTGGCATACCAGTCGCCCTCTCTGTGTTCCCAGCCCATGTCGATCACACAGCAGCTCATTTTTTCACTGAGCGTTGCATCATCGGCTATAGCGCGGCAGTTTTCCATGATATCTTCATGGGAAAGCGCCGCAAAATAATAATCCCAGGAGTTCCAACCGACAAGGGGGGCAGCAAAACGGTCGGCAGGCAGCAAAGGCACATGCCGGGCATAATCCTGAAGAGATGTCAGTGGGGTTTTCCCGGCCATGACACAAGTCGTTTCTGATTGCAGACGGCTTTTTTTCTGCTGCCCGACGGTAAACGAAGTGGTGCAGGTAAAACGGACGGTATCTTTCTGCAGCAGTTCTGCCTGATATAAATGGATGTTCTTTTGAGGAATTTTCGTTCCCAGAAAAACGCAA
>JAAYLM010000186.1 GCA_012521915.1 Oscillospiraceae bacterium
CGGCTGCTTACAACAAAAAGAGGTCGATGGATGTGATGATACCCTCATTCAGATTAAACTTGACCATAACATTGCCCAACGCTGTTTTCCCCCGGATGATATAGCCGGATTCGCGAGCAAACGGATAATGGCGCAACAGGTCCGCCTCGGTATCACCAGGGCCAATACCGGATCCCAATTGAAAAGGCGGACTGCTTAAAGTAAGCTGACTAACCTGACCGTTCCAGCGGCTGTGCCGAAAACATGTACCCTCAGCTTTCAGTTTCATGCCCAAATACGCCAGTTCGATCTTCTGAGAACCGTTGGGCGCCGTGGTACAGACCGTGTCATCATGAAGGAGGGGCGCGCCGATGATGCTTTCCAGGTCTCCGGAATTGACTTGAACCGCTTCGTTTTCTTCAGTCTGCCCCAGCTGCATCAGCCACTTTTCTTCGAAATAGATCTGCAGGTCTTCATCATGCAGCACTTCGGGAACGATATCATCAATGTTGTAACGGCTGTCCGCCTGGCGGATGATCTCAATTTTACGGCTGACAGCCTGCGTCTGGTCTGGATTGATGATACCAAACTCTTCAAAACCAATCCGGTCGATCCGCGCATGCGTCACCTTGAATTCCGTCGATCGGGAAGTGATGTTGTTGCGGTAAAAGCGGATCAGCAATTCTGCCCGTAAATCGATAATATCGTCGGGAAAATCTCGTGGCTGCAACAGCACCGTCAAGGCTTCTTGATCAAAGCGATCCAGTGCGTCAAAATAAAGCATGGCCAGATCCTGCAGATCAAGAATCTGATTGACCCAATCGGCATGCAAGTCAGGAGACTGATCGACTTGCTCCCGGACATATATGGCAAATTTCCCTTCAGCCCGACCGAATTCCTGATAATGGATCCAAAATCCACTCAACCCGGCTACCCCCTCAGCTGCCTCCGGCAACTGCAGGGTGACCTGCTCCCGGACATCGGTGATCTCCTGATCGGTCATTTCGGAAAATGATATGATGTTTCCGGTAACACCGCGACGCAGGAAACGTATATACTGCTGGAACTGATCAAGTGACAAACCGTCTTTCTGGCGGTCAGGAATACTGTCGTAGGCAGTCGTGACATTGTTGTCATTGCGCATGGCATCAGCCAGCTTCTGCACCAACTCGTGCACAGAGAGGTAACCGGTATTGGCCTGACGGTCACCCAGCGCACGCAATTGCTGGGAAAGTCCATCTATCCAGGTTTCCCGGGTATCGCCACGGCAACCCGCCACGTTCATTAACAGCAACAGGCTGGCGACCAGCGCGACAAGGCGTTTTTTCAACATGAGCCGGCTCCCTCCTTTGGTGTCAGGCTTGGCTTCCGCTGCGTCCGACGGGTAGATTGTCTTTCAAACTCCGCCCCGGCTGGCTTCTCTGACGGCGATAACGCAAAAATTTCCTTCGGGCCCGTGACAGGGCGTTATCGACAGCTTTGGGCGGTTTATCCAGGCAATCAGCAATCTGCTGATAGTTCAGGTTTTGCAGGAAAAGCAAGACAGCCTGCCGTTCCAGGTCACTGAGATCGTCGCGGATGAAAGCCATCAGTTCTGCCAGATCCTCCTGATTGAGCAAGGCCTGCTCCGGGTTGGCCTCCGCCCTGGCTGGAATAAACGCGGCAACGCCAGGGCTGTCGCTGCGCTCATCCGTTTGCGCCAGGCTTTGCAGGGACAGCGACTGGCTAAGCAGCTGGTGCTTGATCCGGCCGGCTTTGCGTACAGCATCGGTGATCTGGGCCATGATGCAATAAGAAGCAAAGGCCGGGAACGGCACGTTTTTTTCCGATTTATAAGCACAGATCGCCTTATAGAGGCCAATCATGCCTTCCTGGACAACATCCTCCCTGTCAGCACCGGACATGTACAGCATAGAAGCCTTTTTCCGCACCAGATTCTTATAGCGTGACATAAGCTGGTCAACTGCCTGACTGTCGCCGGTTGCCGCTTTTTCCAGCAGGCTTTTGTCTGTCGGCGCAACTTGCGTCATGAGTCGCGCTCCCTCCCCGGCAGACCAGCCTGGCGTTGCCGGGCCGCCTCAAAAACAATAATGCCCGTCGCGACGGCAGCGTTCAGAGAGTTGACCTTCCCGCGCATGGGTATGCTGACAAGGAAGTCGCATTGTTTAAGAAGCGACGGACTGATGCCATGTCCTTCGCTTCCGATCAACACCAACAGGTCACCTGACCAGTCAGCTTCCTGGTAAGTTGTTTCAGCTGAGGCGTCTGTACCGGTAATCCAAAAGCCGTCTTTTTTGAGTTGTTCAATGGTCTGGCTCAGGTTGGTCACCCGGCAAACCGGAACATGTTCGATAGCCCCTGCTGAAGCTTTGGCAACGGCAGCATCCAGGCCAACCGAACGGCGTTGGGGAATCACGACACCATGAACCCCGGCAGCATCTGCGATACGCAGAATCGAACCGAGGTTGTAGCTTTCCTGCAAATCGTTGAGCAGCAGGATAAAGGGTTTTTCTCCTTTTTCCCGCACAGTCCGGATCAGTACATCCAGATCGGTATAGGCATGAACAGCCACCTGGGCAATCACACCCTGGTGTCCATGTGTCTCCGACATCTGGTCGAGTACGCGGCGGTCGACTTCCAGGACGACCGCACCGGCTTCTCTGGCCAACGCGACAAGGCGCAGAAGGCCCGGGTCTGGTTTTTCGGCCCGTTTGGCTACCCAGAGTTTATTGATCGTCCGTCCGGCCTTGATCGCTTCCATGATCGGATTGCGGCCTTCAAGACGGTCAGGCGAGCCTTGCCCCTCCTCAACGGGCTGCGTCCGCTCACGATCTAATCGCTCCCGGTCTGGCTTGCGGCTGTGGTCCAGCTCAGACTTGCGCTTTCGGTCATAGGCTGGCTTGCCGGCTTTGTTTCGCCCCTCAGGTGTCTGCCCCGGTGTTTTCTTCCGTGGCATGGGTTGATCCGGTTTGTATGTTTTTTTGTTCATTGGCCTGATCCTCAAGAATCATATTCATCAGCTCTGCCAGTCGCTGGTCTTCCTGCTTCAGGCTGAGGTAACCAATCAAAGCTTCCAGTCCGGTCGCCATGACATAATCGAGCGGGTCTGCATGCCTGGAACGGCTGAGTGGCTGGCTGTTGCGACCACGTTTGAACACGGCCGTCTCTTCTGCGTTCAGGCTGGGCATCAGCCTGCGGGCTGCCTCTGCCTGAGCATGGGCTTTGACAATGCTGACAGATCGCCTGTGCAGCTGCCCTGACTTGCCGTCATAATGATTGCAGTTGTGGAACCGCACATAAACCTCGTAGACGGCATCGCCGATATATGCCAGGACTGAGACAGGGACATCGCGAATATCCCGGGATAGGGCTGGCAGGTTCACAAGGCATTCACCTTTGGCCCCTGTGGGGTGTCTTCTATGGCATACCCCAGCTGGCGCACCTTTTCCCGCAAAGCGTCCGCCCGGGCAAAATCACGCGTTTTTTTGGCTTCTGCACGTTCGTCCACCAGGCTCATCACCTCTGCAGGCACCTGTTTGCCCTGATCAGCAGCTTTCGTGCTCAAACCCAGCACATCAAGCATTGCATGCAGCCGGCTTGCGGCCTGACGCAGCACAGGCGCGTCAATACCCTCCACAGCTGCGGCTGTGTTGGCTGCCCTGACCAGATTGAAAATCGCGGCAATCGCGTCTGCAGTATTTAAATCATCATCCATAGCTGCCTTGAAGTCATCCTGACTTTGCCGGACAGCCTCATTTAAGGTTTCAGTAGCCTTTACGCCTTCGCCGGCAGCCTGCTCAGGAGCGTGGCTGGCTACAAAGTGAAGTGCTTCCAGGCAAGTACAGATACGCTGCCAGCCTTGTCCTGCTGCCTCGAGCAATTCAGCTGAAAAATTGATCGGCATGCGATAGTGGCTGCTTAGCATGAAAAAGCGCAGTACAGTGTATTCGTAGTGCTGAGCAAGGTCCCGCACCGTAAAAAAATTACCGGCTGATTTGGACATTTTCTCTCTGTCAACATTGATAAAGCCGTTGTGCAGCCAATAACGGACAAAAGGCTTGCCGTTGGCAGCCTCGCTCTGGGCAATTTCATTTTCATGGTGAGGGAAAACCAGATCCTGTCCGCCGCCATGAATATCGATGGTGTCGCCCAGATGTTGCTTAACCATGGCTGAGCACTCAATATGCCAGCCTGGCCTTCCATCACCCCAGGGGCTGGGCCAGAAAGGTTCGTCTGGCTTTTTCTTTTTCCAGAGCGCGAAATCCAGCGGGTTTCGTTTATCGCCATCTTCTGCCGCCAGTTCACGGCTGCCGCTTTCCAGGTCTTCCAGATTGTGGCGGGACAGCTTGCCATAGTCCGGCAGGCGGGAGACATCAAAATAGATGCCATCAGCGGCTTCGTAAGCGAAATTCTTGGCGATCAGTGTACCGATCAGCTCGATGATCATCGGAATGGTCTCAGTCGCCCGCGGATGAACATCGGCGCGCCGGATGTTCAGGCGGTCAGCATCATAGAAATAAGCATCAATATATTTATCTGCCAGTTCACTGATCGTGACACCCTCTGCCTGGGCTTTCTTGATCATTTTATCGTCGATATCCGTAAAATTCTGCACATAAGTGACTGTGTACCCGGAATACTCCAGATACCGGCGCAAGGTATCATATGTAATGAATGGCCGCGCGTTTCCCAGGTGAAAGTAATTATATACCGTAGGACCACAGACATACATTTTTACGATTTTGTCTAACAGCGGAATGAAATCTTCTTTGTTCCGCTTTTGTGTATTGTATAGTCTCAGCACAAATATTCCCTCCAGAGAAATCATTGCCCGTGCACTGGTATTCAGCATACATGCCCTTCAGGCTGATTTCAAGGTGATCTATATCCAGTTACCGGCTGACACCGTTCAACCTTCGCGCCTGGTCCGATCCTCTGATACTGATCTGGTCTTTTTTGCTGAAGTGCGAGAAACAGCATCCTGTAACGCCTGGTCGCAACACTCCCTGCGGATGAATGGCTTCCCTTCCAGGCCGGCCATTTTTTCCAGGGCGATGACCCGGTGCATCAGACGGCACAGATCCTGCTCGATCGGATCCGGGGCACTGCTGTGATCCAGTTCAACACTATGCTGAACCGGTTTTCCCTGATGCCTTACGACACGCCCGGGCACACCGACAACCGTCGCGTCTGCCGGGACTTCCTGCAAGACGACAGAATTGGCTCCGATCAACGTGTTGTCGCCAACACGGAACGGACCCAGTATCTTAGCGCCCGCGCCAACCAGGACACTGTTGCCCAAGGTCGGATGACGCTTGCCTTTTTCTTTACCTGTACCACCAAGTGTAACCCCGTGATACAAGGTACAGTCATCCCCAATCTCCGCGGTCTCTCCGACCACCAGACCCATTCCGTGGTCAATAAACAGACGACGTCCGATTCGCGCACCCGGATGGATCTCAATGCCGGTAAAAAACCGGTTCAGCTGTGATACAGCCCGGGCTATGCATTTCATATGGTGCCGATACATCCAGTTGGCCATGCGGTGCATCTGAACCGCATGGTAACCGGAGTAAAGAATCATCACCTGCCAGACACCACAAGCCGCCGGATCGCGCTTGGCGATGGAACGGGCGTCATCATACCATTTCAACAAAAAAGCTTCACCATCCCTATGATCTGCTCGGACAGATGCATGAGTCATAAACAGAATGCCCGGGATGCCGTACCCCCTTTTGACACCCAGCATTACTACCAGGTGGGTGCCCTGCAGTGGTCTTAAGTCTTCCCTGTCGGACCGTAGTCCGGGGCCGTGACCGTATTCCACATTAACCCGAGCTCCCGTTCATGTCATGAAGGTTCAAAAACAGGGGTAACGAACATACCAGGCACCCTAAGTATACCGTTTTTTTGCTCATTACTCAAGCACATCGGCAGTTTGCACCTGCCTCAACCGCAAAAACAGGTTCTGCTCCCGCCACTTACGTACGCCGCAGAGGATCCTGGCGCATGTCACGACAGGATGAAACCCAAAGCATCCGGGCTGTAGGTGCCAAAAATCAGTCTTTGAAAAACCCGGTCCGGCTTCACCCAGTATGACGGACGATCCCCTTCCCGTCTCAGCATCAGGCGAAATGGTTCTTTGTCCTTTAAGCCAAAGTCTTTTTTACTGAGCCGGACAGTCAAGATGCCATCCTGGCTTGAACAGCGGTAGCGACATGTCTCGTCGTGAGCTGCGCTGCCGAAAAGCCCGTAAGACAGCGGTGACATCACCTCAACCTTGAAACCCCCGGCCGAATCGGTCGAAGTCTCTTTGATCAGGAGCACCGGAGCAGATGGTACAAAGAATGTGTATTCACCCTGCAGCTTCAGTGTGGCTTCCTGCGGCAACCGAATCTGCATGACATAGTCCCCGCCGTCGCAGGCAAAGCGGACCGCGCTTGTGCGGTCAGGTTCGCCATCCTCATAAGTAAAACGCTCCCAGGGTGCTTCATTGATGTCACTGCCGGATATAATGTAGCGGTGACTGTCCTCTTCTTCACCATAATAAAATGTCAGTGGGATCTGGCCGGCTGCGATCCGCTGCTTGACTTCGGCAAAATCCGATTCCAGCGATTTTTCCAGCTCCCGTGCCCGCCAGAGCAGTTTTTCCGGAAAGATCTTGTACGCAAGGGCTTCAGAATGATAACCGATACTGCCTTCTGCCGAGCAAAGGTCTGCCAGTTCCCGGGAAAGCTCAATTTCACGCAGGACGATCTGCCTCATGTTTTGCCAATGGGACATGGCGTCGCCCCGCTGCAGGCCTAGTTCATTGCGCAGCGTATAGAACAGCATGGCATGATAGGCACTTTCAAACATCAAGCCCAGGGCTTGCGCGATCCGGGACTGCGCTTGCTGCTCCAGGCTCATGCGGTCAAAAGACAGCTTCCCCAGGCCTTCCTGCCAGCCACAATAAAGCCGTTCCAGTAAAGTACAGACTTCGTCCGGCGTAAAGGTATGCAGGATGCATTCACCGAACCGGTCCCCGTTATGGTCTTCTGCTTTCCAGGCTTTTGCCAGCGGCAGGTCGACCGGCTTTAGGAAGAGTTTCCAGACAGGTGCGTCATTGAGCGGTCCGTACCACTCAAAAGCGACTGACGAGGGGACATTCTGGTAGCTTTCTGAGAACATGTCCCAGGCAGCAGCGACTTTTCCGGCATCTTCCTGCCAGTAAAGAGCTGCCAGCTCACGCAGAAATGCCTGCTTGTCGCTAAAATCATCACGGAAAGCCAGTTCGCCAGCAGCTTTGGTCATCAGGGATGGATAACTGCCAAAATACCAGCTGTACTGCGCTCCGGTGACCCCACTTTCGTGCATCACCTTGAATTTTTCAAACAGAATCCCCGGAACCGGGACATATGGAATCGCTGCTGTTTCATGAGAACAGGCCACCTGCAGCTTGGCGAACGTTTCATGGCCGCGCTCACGGTTGATGATGACAGATTCCTTGAATACTTCACCCGGTCCGACATAAGACAACCAGTAATCAAGAGCCAGGCGAGGTTTGCCCAGCTGCTGGTTGATGCCGTAATCCTCGAAATTCTGCATATGGATGATGTTATCGCCTCTGTGGCGGCAGGCTTCACGGATGTCTTCCGGATCCCAGCTTCTGTGGTCATATGACCAACTGATAAAATCAGCGTCCGGCTTAACAGATGATATCCCTCGCCACAGCGCTTCTTCGCAGGCGGCGAACGCCGTGCCCAACGTTAAGCCCTTTTCTGCACACAGGTCGCATTCCAGCTTGGGGCTTGAAGCACAGCTTGACAAACTTTCACCGGCGGAAATGACGATAAGGCCACGCAGGTCAGGGACCAGGGTAAACAAGGTACGGCCTGCCTCCTCAGCGTAAGCAGCCCCCTGAGGCCGGCTCATGCAAACGAGGCCATTCGGCTTGCCCTGGTAGCTTCCCATGACCTCTGGGTGAAGGTGCAGTGCGTCATTCATATAGGTTGAAGCAGGTTCATTAGCCAGCAGATAAACACCGATACCATACCTGGCACACTGCGCAATGGTTTTGTTCAGTTTCGCGATGCTTTTTTCCCAGTTAATGCCATACTCCGGAATGATTTTTGAAGGCAGCATGAAACGGAATGCCGTGGAGATCCAGATTCCGTTCACCCCATCATGAGCAAGCCGGTTCAAATAATTGTCACTGTAGTACTCGATATCGTCAGCAAGCTCTTCGCTATCCGGCAGATGCTTATTGAGCGGACTGAAAACACAGCGCGCGATACGGCTGCGCAGCCAGGGTTTTTTCTCAATGAAGCCGCTTGTCGGGAGCGAACCGCCGCGACGCAGCATCTCATCTTCCACAAAAACCAGGGCGCGGCGTATGCCTTCTGTATCAGCGGCACTGATGACACAACGATCAGGATGAAAGGAGACCGTGTACGCCTCAAAGCACGCGCTGTCACGCTGTTGGCAGATGAAGCGGTAAGCTGGACCCTGCCTTATTCCGGATGCAGCCAGATAATCACGGAAATCATCGTATGCGGTTTCCAGGAGGTTTTTCTCATCGGGGAAACAGGTCTCGAGCCGGGCACAACCCAGGTTACCTGGTGGTACATGGGCATGCACCGGCCCGTTCAGTTCCTTCAGAAACTCAAACGGTGGCTGCTTATCTTCGAGCAGATCGCGAAAAACACGGTATCTCATATCTTTCTCCTGTCTTTATTGTCTGGCAGTTCCAGACAGCTGACGCTTTTCCGATTAACAACCTGTATGGACATTCTTCTCATCAAAAAGCTTTTTCCGGGTTTTTAGGCGCTTTCATCTCTCTGATGGCCACACCACTATAATATAGCGGAACCAGCCGGAGGTTCCAAGGTGTGTAAAATTTTTACTGTTTACGGCACGTTCATCCCTACCTTGAAAAGTTGGCGCTCAGCAACGCGGTCTTGCGCCGCCCTGATCCGAGGCCACGACCAGGCCGCTGACTCGACAGCCCAGCCTGAGCAGAGGTTGTGCCGCTGCATCAACGGTGGCGCCTGTTGTCAGAACATCATCAATCAGCAAAAAATGCTCAGTGCGCAAATCCCTCCTGCCTGCACGTTCATTGAGCCAGCCCTGCCAGAAGGGGAGATTCAAGTCAAAAGCGTCTGTCATGTTGCTCCAGCGGGCATCCCGGCCGGTAAGCTCACTCTGGCGCAGTGTCATGCGGCAGCGAATAAGGCCGGCTGACATATCGGGCAGACCGGATTGGCGGCTCATTTGCAGCACAAGCATGGCGGCCTGATTATAACCCCGCTGTTTCATCCGGTCTTCGTGCAGGGGTACAGCCACCAGCGCCGTCGGCCGGGGCCTGATGTACCTGATGCTACCGGAAAGCAGGCTGCCCAAGGCAACGGACAGTTCCGGCGCGTCACCAAACTTCAGCCGGATCAAGGCTTCACGGACAGGACTACGGTAAAACATGGCACAGATAAGACTGGTCAGCTGCTGGCTATTACCTGCGGTTTGCGGCAGAAGATCCGGTAAGAAACGGTCCCGTCCATATCGCCAGGGCAATCCGCTAAGACAAGTTTGGCATATGCCGGGATAGCCCGGGACGGGTTGGCAGACACGACGGCAAAAACAGCAGACCGGAGGCAATGCCAGGTCTAATGCGGTTCGCAGCCAGTGTGTCAGCGATCCTTCAGGTTGATGGCAGTTTGCAGCGTTCCATCCTCGCATGTCAACCAGTCCTTCAGGCAGGTGTAACGATCCTGTGCTCTTTCGTTGGCCAGCATCTGGCCTATCACCCGGCGTGATGAAACAAGCAGAAGCTTATGTCTGGCGCGGGTCACGGCTGTATAGAGAAGATTGCGGCTGAGTAATTGCGGCGCGCCGGGCGCGACCGCCAGAATGACGACAGGATATTCACTGCCCTGGCTTTTGTGAATCGTCATGGCATAAGCCAGTTCCAGATCGTCCAGGCTGGCACGATCATAAAGCACAACGCGTTCATCGTCGAAGATGACCTGCAGGCTGGCAGTGCTTTTGTCAACTGCAGCGACTGTACCGGTTTCACCGTTAAAAACGCCGCTTCCCTGCTGGGCTTTGTCTTCAGCCAGATGCCAGGCCAGTTCATAGTTGTTGCGGGTTTGCATGACTTTATCGCCTACCCCAAAGAAAAAACCATGTGCATGCAGGCCATCACGTTTGGCAGGAGCCGGAAGTAAAACGTCCTGGAGAACCTTGTTCAAAGCCATCGTGCCGGCAGCCCCTTTACGCGTCGGTGTCAGGACAAAAACATCACGCAGGGGGTCCAGCCCATACTCGCGCGGCAGAATAACCTGCACCAGACGGGTGACCGTCCGGGCTACGCTGTCCGAGCTGTCACCGGGTATAAAAAGAAACTGACTTTCATGTGCCTGATCCAGCTCCGGCCACTGACCATCATGTATGCGGTGGGCGTTGCGGATAATCAGGCTTTCGGCGGATTGCCGATAAACACGGGTCAGACGGGCAGTCGGCACAACAGCGCTGGTGATCAGATCTCCCAGGACATCACCCGGACCGACCGACGGCAGCTGGTCCGCGTCACCAACCAGTAAAAGCCGTGTACCGGGCTCGATGGCTTCCAGCAGACTACGCAGCAGGAAAATATCGATCATGGAGGCTTCGTCCACAATGATCAGATCAGCAGCCAGTGTTGTGTCGGGTCTGGCCCGATAAGCAAGATCCTGATCCTCATCGTCCGGATTGAATTGCAGACTCAGCAGGCGATGCAAAGTTTTGGCCGTACGTCCGGTCGCTTCAGACAGGCGTTTGGCCGCCCGTCCGGTCGGCGCAGCCAGCAAGACACGGTTTTTCTTTTCCTCCAGGCAGTCACACAGCAGACGCAGGATGGTCGTCTTGCCGGTGCCAGGTCCGCCTGTTAGGATCATGACAGGTTCCGTCAAGGCAAGCGCCAGTGCCCGGGCTTGTTCAGGAGCCAAAATCAGGCTGGAACGGCTACAGGCCTGCCCCATGGCAGCCTGCATCTGCTCTACTGTGGAAAAGTCGTTTTTTCGGCAGTCTGCCTGCTGCAGCAGTCGCAAACGTACTGCTGCCAGATGTTCGGTCGCGTAGACCGCAGGCAGGGCAACCCGCTCTTGTTTCTTTTCATCCACTGCCTGCATAATGCGCACAATCTGCTTTTGTGCTTGACAGGAAGCCAGCAGTGCAGACGGTTGCACAATCTCGGTTTGCAGAAGACCAGCTGTCCGCCGCAACAGTACAGGGGCCGGCAGATAGGTGTGGCCGCTGCCGGCCGCTTCTGCCAGCACATACCGCACCGCACTGCATAAGCGGGCCGGTGACTGCCGGTCCAGGCCCAGTTGCATGGCCAGGCGGTCGGCCGTCAGAAAGCCAATGCCAAAAACTTCATCGGCCAGGCGGTACGGGTTTTCTGAAATAAGGCGAACGGCATCAGTGCCATATCGTTTAAAGATACGCAGGGCTTTCCCAGAACCGATGCCCAGAGGCGCGAGAAGCAGGATCAGCTCCTGAAAATCTCTTTTTTCGATCAGTTGATCAGCTATATGCCTGGCTTTTCGCAGACTGATCCCTTTGACCATGACGGTTTTTTCCGGCTGATCGCGCAGTACATCCAGTGTATCCTCGCCGAACGCCGCGACCAGGCGATGGGCCAGCGCTTTGCCAATGCCACTGATCAGGCCACCGGCCAGATACAGTTCAATAGCCTGGGTGCTTTGCGGCGCAATGAGCTCATAGTGCGTCGCCGCGAACTGCCGGCCGTAATCAGGATGCTCCTTCCAGCCACCAAAGAAGCGGACAGGTTCACCTGGTGACAGAAAAGGCAGTGTGCCGACGACCGTTGAATCTTCAGCGTCGTCCAGCTGAAGAACCGTATATCCGTTGTCATCATTGCGGAAAATGATCTCACTGACCAGGCCTTCCAGGGAAAGCCGGGGCAAAGCCATGGCCATCTGGCCGTTGTCATGCCCGGCAGGCGAACCTGATTTTTTGTCAGGATAGCCCAGCATCAGAGCGCAACAGGGCTGCCCGGTCTGTACGCTCCCAGGGAAGATCCAGATCAGGACGGCCGAAATGCCCATAGGCGGCAATTTGCCGGTAAATCGGCCTGCGCAAGCCCAGGTCGCGAATGATGGCGGCAGGCCGCAGGTCAAAATGACGCTTGACCAGCTCGTGGATTCTGGTGACCGGTATCTGCTCCGTGCCGTATGTGTCCAGCGTAATGGATATTGGTCTGGCAACACCGATAGCATAGGCGAGCTGGACTTCGCAGCAGGAGGCCAGACCGGCCGCAACGATGTTCTTGGCTACATAACGGGCGGCGTAGGTGGCTGAGCGGTCTACTTTGGTTGGGTCTTTCCCCGAGAAAGAGCCGCCTCCGTGCCGGGCAAAGCCACCGTAAGTATCAACAATGATTTTTCGCCCGGTCAGGCCGGAATCCGCCTGCGGGCCGCCTCTTACAAACTTGCCTGTCGGATTGACCAGAACACGCGTGTGCTCATTAAAGAGCTCAGCCGGCAGAACCGGCCTGATAATGGTTTCCAGAACGCCCTGATGCAGCTCCGCTGATTCTATACCTTCCTGATGCTGTGTGGAAACGACAACAGTATCGATGTGGACCGGTTTATCATCCTGATAGGCCACGGTCACCTGCGCTTTTCCGTCCGGTTTTAGGTAAGGCAGAAGACCAGCCTTGCGCACTTCAGCCAGCCTCCGTGTCAGCGCATGGGCCAGCGATATCGGCAGTGGCATCAGTTCTGGCGTATCAGAATTGGCAAACCCGAACATCATGCCCTGATCGCCAGCCCCTGTCGCCAGGTCATCCTTGTCTGAACCCGAACGGTTTTCCAGCGAGTGGTCAACGCCCTGGGCGATATCCGGAGATTGTTTGTCAATCGTCGTCAGGATCGCGCAGGTGTCCGCGGAAAAACCACCGTCATCGTCGGTGTAGCCGATTTCCCTGATGGTCTTGCGGGCAAGCGCCGGGATGTCAATGTTGGCGCTCGTTGATATTTCGCCCATAATCAGCATCATGCCGGTTGTTGCTATCGCTTCACAGGCAACACGCGCCAATTCATCAGCTTGCAGGATCTCGTCAAGTATCGCGTCGGAAACCTGGTCGCATACTTTGTCCGGATGTCCCTCTGTCACTGATTCTGATGTAAAAAGCCACGGGCCGTTCTTGATCATCATGCACCTCCACAACCATAAACTAAAAAACCTCTTCCGGAGAAGAGGCTGCTTTGCTATTCGAACCTCATCTGCCAGGTTTACACCTGCTGGAATTGGCACCGCCGCTTGCCGCGGTTGCCGGGCTTCACAGGGCCAGTCCCTCCACCACTCTTGATAAGATGATATAATATTTTATTTTTTGCGGTAACAAAGGCCGCATGATTATCTTAGCATCAGGGCTCTGGTTTGACAAGACAAGCTTCCGGCAGTGATCAGAGCCACGACAAGAGCATTTTTTCCGGGATTCCGGCCAGCTGCCTGGTTGCAACAACCAGACAGAAAATATTTCGTACCATATGGCTTTCTACCCAATATATTAGCGTTTTTCAGAGAGTCAGCTTTACTTTCCGCTTTTCTATGCTAGTATGATGGCGAAGAAGAGAATAAGCAGGTGATCAATTATGGATCTGATTGACAGGAATATTCTGGCCTGTTTGCGCAAAAACGCGCGTATTCCCGCTTCTCTGATCAGCGAGCAAGTCAACTTATCGGTTTCAGCCGTGCTGGAACGCATCAAAAAACTGGAAAACGCCGGTGTGATCAAGCAATATACGGTTCTGCTTGATCATAAAAAAATCGGCAAGGATCTTTCGGCTTTTATATCTGTCAGCCTCGATCATCCCAAACACAATGACCATTTTGTCTCCTGCATCAAACAAGACAGGCGCGTCACCGAATGCCACTACATCACGGGAGACTTCGACTTTCTGCTCAAAGTAATCACCCATTCGACAGCTGAACTGGAAGCCACACTCAATACCATTAAAAACATACCCGGCGTTTCCCTGACCAGAACACTGGTCGTTTTTTCCACATTCAAGCAAGAAGTGTCCATCATGCCGGACGTTTTTGCAGAAAGCCCCGATTAAAGAAAGGAAAGGTGAAACATATGATCATTGGTATCCCCCGGGAGATCATGCATGATGAAAATCGCGTCGCGGCCATTCCGGAAACGGTTCAGGAGATGGTTGCCTCCGGCTACCAGGTACACGTGGAAACCGGCGCAGGTAAAGGCTCACACATCAGCGATGAGCAGTATCAGGCGGCCGGTGCGGCCATCCAGCCATCTGCCGCCGGACTTTACCGGATAAGCGATATCATCCTCAAGGTGAAAGAGCCCCAATTCAACGAAGACCTGCAATGCCCGGAAACTGACCTGATGCATGAGGGGCAGGTTCTCATCGCCTTCCTGCACCCGGCGTCACCAGGCAACCGGCAGATGGTGCACGATTTGGCGAAGCGGGGTGTAACCAGCCTGACCCTGGATGGCATTCCCAGAATCTCCAGAGCGCAGCAGATGGATGCCCTGACATCCATGAGCACCTGCGCCGGATATAAAGCGATGCTGATGGCCGCGAATGAACTAGGCAAGTTTGCCCCGCAGATATTCAGCGCCGTCGGCATGATCCGTCCGGCACAAGCGCTTGTCATCGGTGCCGGAGTCGCCGGCCTGCAAGCCATCGCCACTGCGAAGCGGCTTGGTGCCGTCGTCCATGCCGCTGATATCCGACCGGACGCAGCCGAACAGGCCCGCAGCCTGGGCGCTAAATCCATCGATCTCGGCATCCCGGCTGACCTGGCGGTAGGCAGCGGTGGCTACGCCCGCCACTTGCCTGAAAACTGGCTGAAACAGGAACAGGAAATCCTGAAAACGGCTTTGCCGAATATGGACATTGTTTTCTGTTCCGCTTTGGTCCCCAGCAGCAGAGCACCCATCCTGATCACGGCAGAGATGCTGGATTTGCTTCAGCCCGGCAGTGTTATCGTTGATTTGTCCATCGATCAGGGCGGCAATTGCGCCCTGACAGCTCCTGGGCAGACAATCCGCCACCATGACCATGGCGTCACGATCATCGGCATCAAAAATGTACCGGGTCTGCTGCCGGCCAGCGCGACCTGGATGTTTGCCCGCAACGTGTCACACCTGTTGCGCTACATGACTGATCAGGGACGCATGACGCTCGATCGGCAAGATGACATCATCCGTTCTGCCTTGACCACCATCAATGGCGAGATTGTCCATGCGGCCTTCCGAACCGAGTAGGCTATCCAGCTGAGAGGGGTTTTATCATGGCGTACGGCTACGACCTGCTGATTTTTGTTTTCTCGGCCCTGATCGGCTACCGGCTGATCAGAAAAGTGCCTTCTCTGCTGCACACACCTCTAATGTCAGGCACCAACTCGCTTTCCGGCCTGACCATCGTGGGGGCTGTTGCCGCTGCCGGGGCAGCCGTAACAC
>JAAYLM010000187.1 GCA_012521915.1 Oscillospiraceae bacterium
CAGGATGCCAAATCAGGTTGATTCTCTGCAACTGGCCAAACAGATTATCGATGATGGTGCCAGAGGTGTTGTTTTCGGGCGTAACGCGATTCAGATCGACAACCCTCAGCAGTATCAGGAGGCTTTGTCCGCAGTCGTAAAAAAGGGTGCAGATCCGCAGGAAGCCTTGAACCAGGCAAATTCCTGATGGCGAAACAGGAGCGCTGAACTTGCCCGAAAAAGATGCTCGCGCCAAAAACTGATGTTTCAGATGTCCTGGCGACAATATCGATAAGTGATCCGGTCAGCAGATAGAACACGAGGATAAAAGCTATGAAAAAAATAAAAGTAGGCATTTTCGGAGCCAGACGCGGTGCTTCGATGGCGAAGGTTTTTCTCAATCATCCTGATGCGGAACTGACAGCGGTCTGTGACAAATATGTGCCTGCGCTGAAGCAAATGGAAAAGATGGCCCGGGAATCAGGCAAAGAAATTACCACGTACGAAAGCTTTGATGATTTTTTCAACCATGATTTCGATGCGGTTGTTCTGGCCAATTATGCCACTGAACACGTGCCTTATGCCATCCGTTTCATGGCGTCTGGGCGCCACGTCCTGAGTGAAGTGCCGGCCAGTGAAACCATGGCCCAGGCCGTTGAGCTGATCGAGGCTGTCGAGAAGACCGGCAAAGTCTACGCCTTCGCGGAGAATGTAAGCTACAGCCCCGTGGTTTTTGAAATGCAGCGTTTATATGAACGGGGCGATATAGGCGAAGTCATGTATGCTGAGGGGCAGTACATCCATGACAGCCCGGACGAATTTACAGCCAGAATAACCTATGGTGAAAAAGAGCACTGGCGGTTCCGTATTCCTCCAACCTTCTACTGCACCCACAGCATCGGCCCGATCTTGACCATCACAGGGCGGCGACCAGTGCAGGTCAGCGGTTTTGTGACAAACGGTGCTGATTGGAAAAACGGCAAACCGTCAGGCATTGAAATGGTGACGTTGGACAACGGCAGCATACTGCGCAGTATTCACGGCCCGCTGAAAAGAGAGCCTTCCGGCTGCAAATCATTGATTTACGGCATGAAAGGCATGATGGAAACCGATCGTTTCGATAACGAGTTGCTGCATGTTTACCGCGAAGGTGAAAAAGTCTGCCAGGGTGAATTTGAACACTACAAGCCAGGCATACAGATCAGGGCAGGAGACAAGCAGCTGGAAACAGGTCACGGCAATGCGGATCTGGGTGCACCCCATTATTTTATCCAGCGCATACTGGATCGGCCTGAAGGTCATAAGTACATGATCGATGTCTATACCGGTGTGGCTATGAGCATCTGCGGTCTCCTGGCCTATCGATCCGTGCTGGACGGCAATATTCCCGTCACGGTTCCCAACCTGCGCAACAAAAATGAAAGGGATGCTTACCGGCATGACCATGCCTGTACCACGCCTTCGGTCGCAAGCGACCAGCTTTTACCCATAAATCCGATCGCTGCAGATCCCCTGCCTGATGAATATTATGAGCGCATCAGGCATTTGTGGCTGCAGTATGAGCAGGAACACCCGCTAAGTTGATGGACAGCCGCAGACGCGGCAAGTCCAGGCTGACAAGCTGATTCGGTTGAATCAAATGAGGGACATGAATATGTGTGAAAGAAAAGAAACAGAACTGGAAGCGTTGCTTCTTCATGAACTCGATCAACGCCAGGACGAACTCTATCAGCTGCTTTCCCGACTGATCAAGTTTGATACGCAAAACAGCATCAGCGATGGCAAAGAAAAAGAATGCGCAGCATACATGTATCAGCTATACCGGGATCTTGGCCTGGAAGCTGACCTGTATTATCCGGATGATTTGCCGGGCTTAACCAGCCACCCGGACTATCTGCCAGGCCGAAACACCGCGCACCGTCCTAACGCCAATGGTCTCTGGCATGGTTCTGACCCCGGTTTGCCCAGAGGCGGGGCGGTTATGCTGGCCGCTCATACCGATACAATGCCGGTGGGCGACAGGGAAAAATGGACGGTTGACCCTTTTGGCGGGCTGATTGAGCATGGCCGGATCATCGGGCTGGGTGCCGGTGACAACAAGTCCGGCCTGGCTGCTGCGTATATGGCCGTTAAGATTCTGAAAGAAAACAACATTCAGCTGAAACGGTCTGTTCATCTTACGGCTTATTGTGATGAGGAGTATGGAGGTGGCAATGGAACGCTCGCTGCCTGCCTGAAGTACCCGAGTGAAACCTGTGTCAATCTGGACGGCGGCAATTATGAGTTATGGACCATCGCACTGGGTGGTGGCGGTTTTCGGATTGCCCTGCATAAAACGACCACCACAGATTCCATGCTGGACCTCTATCTGGCCGTCAACGCACTTATGGAAAAACTGCAGCAGTTCGCAGCCAGACGGCGACAGGAGCTGCACCAGATTCCTTTATATACCGGCAGTGACATGGAACGGTCGGCTTTCCGGCTGACACACTTTGCGTTTTCCCAGATAAGCTTCAATGATGCATCCCTGGGCTTTGTCATTTATACGGATAAAGACAGGGAGATCATCGTCTCAGAATTGACAGCGATGCTGGAGGAGCTGGAGCCCTGCTTTGATCGCTATCAAGTCGTTACTGAAGGGTTTCAGCCAACAACCCGTTTTTTCCACTACTGCCAGACCGACAAGGGGAATGGTGCTGCCGAAACGATGCGGCAGGCCGCTTCAGAAACAGCCGGGCGGAAAGTCATTGAAAAAGGATCATGCCTGACGGATCTGAATCTGTTCATCAAGTATGGCAGCCCGCATAGTTTCAACTTCGGCATTCTGCGTGATTTTGCCTTGCCGGGCGGTGCCCATCAACCCAATGAATATGTCTTGTGCAGCGAGTTTCTGGCTTATACGAAAGCACTGGTCTTGTTTCTCTTACGCTACTGTGGTGTTGAACAGGAATAGGATTGGCCCATAACCGGGCAAGAACAAAGGAGGCTCAGCAATGGATAACATGACGCTCACATTCGCCCCTGCCAGGTATTTGCCTTTTCAGGACCGGGATGTGATCGAGCGGGTGCGGCAGATTTCATTGCCGGACATGGTGAATCATACTTGGGAAAATCAAGAATTTAAATTGAGTATTGTTCCTGACGCACGTGCACAGTTTGTCATCGATTTTACGCAGCGTCTTATAAAATCCGATCAGGAGAACAGCAGGCTGACGGTTCTTTTACCCGGGCCAGCCAGTGAAGTCTGGCAAAACGTCGCTGAGTTCTGCAATAAATATGAAGTCAGCTGCCGTAACCTGCAGGTTTTTTTCATGAATGAATGGGCTGATGAGGAGGGCCGGGTGGCTCCTCTGGATTATGAAGCGAGCTACGGGCGCCTCTTCCGAAAATATTTCTTTGGCGGCCTGCGCCCTGAGCTGCGTCCGCCTGAAGAGCAGATCCATTATTTTACCTGTGAGAATGTCGACCATTATTCCGACCTGATCGACGAAACCGGCCAGGGTGGCGCGGACATCTGCTATTCAGCGGTTGGCTGGTCGGGCCGTCTTGGTGCCATTGAACCCGCTGGCGATTTCATCTGTGACTCGTTTGAAAGCTACCTGCAGCAAACGTCGCGCATAGCAGCCAACCACATGATTTCAATTGCTGAGGACTCGCTGCTAGGCCTCTTCGGCAGATCAGGCGATCTGGCCGGCGTTCCGCCCAAATCAGCGACGATCGGACCAAGGGACATCGCGCATGCCCGGGATCATTTGGAAATAACAGGCCGGGCAACCGTTGACAACAGAACCGCCTGGCAGTGTATGAGTGCCCGATTGATGTTGTTCGGTCCTGTTGGCATGGCCATCCCATCTTCGATACTAAGGCTGTACAAAGGCACTTGTTTTTTAAGCGAGGCTGTAGCAAAGGATATCGTTACAAAAGCCCCCATCCCGGACAGCGTCACTTTCGCGAAATAGACGACTTGCCTCGCGAAATCAAGGATAAGGAGCATGATCAAGATGACAAGCAAAAAATTTATATTCCAACCAGCAGAATGGATTCCCTTCAGGGATCAGGATGCCCTGGAGCGTTGTCGGAAGATCACCCGTGCGGAAATGGAATCTTATCCTCATCCAAACCCTGAGTACAAAGTGCGCGTTGTACAAGATCCTAACTCAATTGTGGCTGCAGAATTGTTTATGCACCTGAAGGCCTCGGATGATGAAGACAAACGCCTGGTTGTGATCTTCCCCAATTCATGGCGGGATATCTATTACGCGGCAACTGAAGCCTGCAACCGCATGAATGTGGACTGCCGCAACCTGCATGCGTTCTGCATGGATGAATGGGCTGATGAAAACGGGAATGTCGCCCCTATTTCCTACGGACCGTCCCTAGGGGGCAGTTTTATCCGTGAATTCTACATGCACCTGCGCGAAGATTTGCGGCCTCCCTTCGACCAGATCCACGTTTTCACCAACGATAATGTCGACTGCTATTCTGACCTGATCGAAGAAGCCGGCGACGGTGCTGCGGATCTGGTTGTTTCCGCGACCGGCTGGATCGGACACACGGCGTTCATTGACCCCAACACCAAGGCATATGGTGCAGACACTCTTGAGGAATTTTTGCAGATGCGCTCCTGCTTTATTGAAACCCACCCGATAACGAACATCCAGAACTCGCTGGGCTTGTCTTTTGGCGGAGCCGGAGATCTTGCCAATACCCCATCCTACGCCGTAACGGTCGGCCCCCGGGATGTTGTCAGGGGCAGAGACCACCTTGAACGGCACAACCTGACCTTGATGGGCGGCCGTACCTCCTGGGAGCGCATGATTTCCCGTCTGCAGCTGTATGGTCCGGTAACACCGGCGGTGCCTGCCTCAATTTACCAGTTATGCAAAGGAACATGCTATGTCAGTGAGGATATGGCCCGGCCAATCACGATGGATGAGATGTTTTTCTACTAAGCATTGCGCTTGCTGAATGCAGGGCGTTATCCTTAGCATAAATACCGGCACAAGAGGGTGATTTTAGTAGCCTGTGACAGGGTACTGGATCGGAAAGAGGCATAAAATGAAATTGAGAATAGGTGTGTTCGGTGCCCGGCGCGGCCTGTCCATGGTCAATGTCTATCTGAATCATCCGGATGCTGAGCTTGTCGCAATCTGTGATCAGAGTCAGGGTGCTTTAGACAAGGCTAAAGCGATGGCAGGTTCTGCCGGTGATTCCATGTCGTATTACACGACTTTCGATGATTTTTTCAATCACGATATGGATGCGGTGGTTTTGGCCAATTATGCCACAGAGCATGTGCCCTATCCGATCCACTTCCTGGAATCCGGGCGGCATGTCCTGAGTGAAGTCCCGGCGTGTGAGACAATGTCCCAGGCTGTCGCTCTGATTGAAGCGGTCGAAAAGACCGGAAAAATTTATGCGTTCGGCGAAAATGTCTCTTATATGCCGGTCGCTTTTGAAATGCAGCGGAAATACGCCAGGGGGGATATCGGGGAGGTCATGTACGCGGAGGGTGAGTACATCCATGATTTCGCGTCCATCATGCCGCAGATTACCTATGGGGACAAAAACCACTGGCGCTGTCAGATGTATTCTACCTTTTACTGCACGCACAGCATTGGTCCTGTTCTGACCATTACAGGCAGAAGGCCGGTGCAGGTTGCCGGTTTCCAGACCAATGAAGCCCTCTGGATGCGCAAGTATGGTGCTGTCATGGCAGCCGGCATTGAGATGATCACCCTGGACAACGGCAGTATTCTGCGCAGTGTGCACGGACCGATGAAAAGGGAGCCGGCCGGTTGTAAATTCATGCTCTATGGCATGAAGGGCATGATGGAAAGTGATCGTTTCGACAATGATCTGCTTCATGCCTATCGGGAAGGTGAACGGGTCTGCTCCGGTGACTTCGAGCATTATAAACCGGCCATACAGATCAAGGCAGGGGATACCCACCTGGAGACAGGACATGGCAACGCCGACCTGGGGGCGCCACATTTCTTCATCCAGCGCATTCTGGATCGTCCGGAAGGCCATCAATACATGATTGATGTTTATACAGGCGTAGATATGAGTATCTGCGGCATTCTGGCCTACCGCTCCATCCTGCAGGGCAATCAGCCCATCAAAGTTCCTGATCTGCGCAACAAAGGAGAACGGGACGCCTACAGGAATGATCATGCCTGCACGAACCGCGCGGTCGCCGGAACGCAGTATATTCCGCCGTACCCGGTTGAAACGCCGCCCATACCCGATGCGACCTATGATGCCCTCCGCGCGCTCTGGCTGAAGGGCAAACCAGCGGAATAAGGTCATAATCGAATGATCGACTCAAGTCAACCGGGACGAAAAATGGAGGAGACATGAAAGAGCAAGACTGGACTTTTATTGAAGAATTAAAAAAACCGCTGCATCAACAAAAACCGGTGTTCTGGCAGGCCAGAGCTGCCGGCGACCATGAGCTGTCTTTGCATGAAGGGCTCTCGGTCCATCTTGATTTTCCTGATCCTGATCATCGGCTTGATACCGTCTGGGCTGATTTCGCACGGTTTTGCGGCGTGATGGGGCTCTCCTCAGATCATGAGTCACAAAATGCCGTACCTTTGCATGTCCGAAAAGTGGAGACATCGTGTTTTGAGGCATTCAACCTGACCGTGACCCTGCAGGCCGTTTATCTGGAAGCCGGTGATACTGAAGGGATCCGGCGGGGTATGGTCTATCTGGAAGACCAGATTCTAACTGCAGGCGCACCGGTCCTGCCTATGGGGATAACCCGCAAGGAGCCTTTTATAAAAACCAGACTGTCACGCTGCTTTTTCGGCCCGATAAAACGACCGCCCATGAACCGTGACGAACTTGAAGACCAGATCAACTACTACCCTGATGAGTACCTCAATAAACTGGCCCACGAAGGTGTCAACGCGCTCTGGCTGACGATTACCTTCAGGGACACGATTCCCGTCAGCTCCTTGCCGGGGTTTGGGCGGCGTGCGGCTGTGCATCTGCCAAAACTCAGGGAGACGGTTGCCCGCTGTGCCCGATACGGCATCAAAGTCTACGCGTTCTTTATTGAGCCAACCGCCTTTATTGACGAGCGTGATAATGTCCGCCATCTGGATCTCAGGCTTTATGAGAAGGACTATCCCCAGCTGATTGGCAACCGACAGGATCATTCAGCCGGTTTCTGCCCCAGTTCAGAACTGGCGCGGACATTTTTGTATGAAGCCACCAACAATCTGTTCCAGGCTGTCCCTGGCCTGGGTGGTATGATTGACATCAGTGTGGGAGAACGCTTTACTCATTGTTCGTCCTGGTGGATCGGCCAGAACAACTGCCCGCGCTGTTCCCAGAGGCAACCATATGAGGTTCTGGCCGATGTGCTTGACTGCCTTAACCGGGGCATGAAAGACGCGAACCCGGACGCGGAATTCATTTCCTGGCCGTATTCCCAGTATCTGCTATGGGGTGCTGACGGCACGGTGGAAGCAGCAGGTCATGTTCCCGAGTCGGTTGTTCTGCAGCATAATTTCGAGTCGTCCGGACTCGTTGAACAATTGGGCAAAACGCGCCGTGCTGATGATTATTGGCTCTCCTACACAGGTCCAAGCGAGCTGTTCCGGCGATGTGCCGAACAAGCTCGTGTAAACAAGACCAGAATGTTTGCCAAGCTGCAGGTTGGCTGTTCCCATGAAATTGCCTCTGTTACCCATGTGCCGGTTCCCGGTATCCTATTCGATAAATACAGACG
>JAAYLM010000019.1 GCA_012521915.1 Oscillospiraceae bacterium
AAATCGATTCATGCTGCTGGTTCGTATAGACAACATGCAATGACTGCCCGTTCAGCTGCCGGGAAGTCAAATGGTAGCCGGCAGGGACAGCATCAGGGAGCATCGTGTCAAAATCAATCGGGTTTGTGCCTGTTTTGTGACCAGGATCGCCTGACTGGTGTTCCTTCGGGAAAACAACGGTTGTGAAGGTGTCATAGATATCAATGATAAAACGGACAACGGTTTCCCGGGCAGATGTTACACTGAACAGTGAAGTCAACAGTGCGATGACAATCGCAGCCACCAGAAGCCTCTTGCGCAGCCTCCCTGAGACCTGTTGGGCCTGAACACTCAGTTTTTGCCCCTTTTGACGCGCGGCCTGTCGTAGTAGTCGAGCCATGCGACGCGTGAATCGCACAGAAAAAACATGGGTCGCCGCCAGCTCGCTTTCAGACGGCAGTTGGTTCAGCATCTGGTTTTGATGTTGGGTCAAGGCCCATTGCAGGGGTGTAAGCCCAGCGTCCATGTCAATCCTCTTCTTTCAAAAGATTTGCCAGCTGCCTGCGTCCGCGATAAAGGCGAATACGGATGTTTTCCGGGCTAAGGCCTGTCAGCTCGGCAATTTCCTGATGGGTGTATTGGTGCAGTGCATTCAGGATGAGTACATCTACATAGGTTGGTTTCACTTTCTTCAGGGCTTTAAGCAGCCTTTCCTGATCTTCCTGCACGAAAAGAATCTGTTCCGGACTATAACGATCATCATCTGCCAGGTCCCAATCAGCAGGCAGTTCCTGCTCAGCCTGCCTTTTTTTCTTTCTGATCATGTCCAGCGCTATGTTTCTTACAATAATAACGACCAGTGCACGGGTTTTGTTACAATCATCGAGTTGGAGGCGGTCTAACTTGGTCAGTATTCTTAAAAATGCGTCATGAACAGCATCCTCTGCCAGATGGTGGTCCTTCAGGATCTGCTGGGCGGTCCAGAACATGGTATGTCGATGTTCATGATACAGCTTGGCAAATATGTTTTTTGCCGCCTCGTCATGCAGCAGGGTCATATAGAAGGTCAGCATAGCAATCCTGTCTTAAGCGCGTTTAAGCAGATGGATAGCGCTATCATATCATGAAAACATCATGTCCGGCAGCTGTTGGTCGTGTCTGGTGTTACCGCAACAGCTGCGGTGTCTGGTGATAATGACAGTTGAAATGAAACATTGGCCTGATTCATCTGAAGCCCGTTATGATACGGGAAAAGGAGGGTTCCTATGTTGCCTGTCCATTCATCCGCGCCTGATTTTACACTTAACGACAAAGATGGTAAAGGGGTTTCATTGTCTGATTTTCGCGGTAAAAAAGTCGTTTTGTATTTTTATCCGAAAGACAACACACCAGGCTGCACCAGGCAAGCCTGCGGTTTTGCCGAGCATTACCCGAGGTTTATCGACAAAGATGCCATTGTGATCGGCGTCAGCAAGGACAGTGAAGCCTCGCATCAGAAGTTCGCAGACCGCTATGATCTGCCCTTTATTTTGCTGTCTAATCCGGATATGTCAGTCATCCGGCAATATGATGTGCTCAAGGAAAAAACCATGTACGGCAAAACCGGTCTTGGTGTGGTTCGGACGACTTATGTTATTGACGAAAAGGGTCAGATCATCGCTGCGGACGATAAAGTCAAAGCCGATACCAATCCAGCTGATGTTCTGCTTTTTCTTGACCAGTTCGAGGCAGGTGTCCGCCCGTAAAGGTCTGCAGGCGATACCCCACATGCTGATATGAAAGAAAAGCCTTGTCCGGGATTTCGAAAAGTCCGGACAAGGCTTTTTTGCTGGTGCGCCACGCATGGCGCTTCACTTGACGGTGAAAGTAATCTGTAAACTTTGGAAGCGCCGTATACCGAACGGTACGTGCGGTGCTGTGGGAGGTCCCCCGGCCAACTAATGACCGGGGTCCTACCCGATTGTTCATTTGTTTATCTGATCACACCTGGGTATATATGATAAAATCGGTAAATAAGAGGCTCCAGTGATGGTGGCTGATTGTTTGGGTTTCGCAGGGTTCTTGTACAGCAAGTATCTGCCCGCGAAGAAAGGGAGTTATCCATGCTCAGTGAAAAAGAAAAGCTATTGCTGCAGGCAGCTGACACCAACAGCGCGATTGTTTACAGCACAGAGCAGTTTATCTGGCGTCATCCGGAAACCGGATACAAGGAGTGGCAGACATCAGCCTATCTGGCAGATATTTTTGAAAAGCTGGGCTATACACTGGTCAAAGCCGGAAATGTACCCGGGTTTTACACAGATCTGGCCACAGGAAGGCCTGGGCCCCATATTCTGATCCTCAGCGAACTGGATGCGCTGGTTTCGCCTTCCCATCCCCAGTCTGTCAACGGAAACGCCCATGCCTGCGGCCATCATGCCCAGTGTGCGGCTATGGTTGGTTTGGCAGCAGCATTGCGGGCACCCGGAGCCCTTGATGGCCTGAGCGGTACCATTCGTCTGATGCTTGTCCCGGCTGAAGAACTGATTGAGATTGCCTATCGCGAAGCGCTGCGCCAGGCAGGTACCATTCGCTATTATGGCGGTAAACTGGAATTTATGTACCGTGGCTATATGGATGGCATTGATCTGGCCTTCATGCTGCATACCGGCAGCGATGATAAGACAGATTTCGGATGCAACAGAGGTGGCAATGGTTGTGTGGCTAAACGGGTGGTGTATACCGGGACAGCCGCACATGCAGGCGGATCACCGCATCTTGGTGTCAATGCGCTTTATGCCGCCCAGATGGGCATGCAGGCAGTTAACGCTCTTCGTGAAACCTTTCAGGATGACCATCATATACGCGTTCATCCCATACTGACTGCGGGTGGTTCTTCTGTTAAGATCATTCCGGATGATGTACGTCTGGAAAGCTATGTGCGCGGCGCGTCTATGTCCTGCATCAAAGAAGCCAATGTCAAGGTCAATCGGGCATTGGCAGGCGGCGCGGTTTCCCTGGATGCGAAAGTCATGATCATCGACCGTCCAGGATACGCGCCACTGAATAATGACAAGAACCTGATGGCACTTGCCCGGAAATGCATGGAAGCTCTGGTTGGCGCTGATCGGGTCGGCTTTAGTGACAAGTGGAGCAC
>JAAYLM010000188.1 GCA_012521915.1 Oscillospiraceae bacterium
AGAGGTGAGTCCTGGTTTGCGGTTGATTCAACGGTTAATGCGCCATTTTTGTCCTTAACAAGCCAAGCCCAGCCACTTCCGAAACGGCCGGCTGCGGCTTCCGAAAAAGCGTCTTTGAACGCAGCGAAGCTACCAAACGCAGCATTAATGGCCTCAGCAAGTTTACCACCGGGCTGACCAGCCTGGCCGGGACCAATGACTTGCCAAAAAAGCGAATGGTTAGCATGACCACCGCCATGGTTGCGCACAGCTGTGCGGACAGCTTCTGGCAAAGCATCAAGGTCGGCTAGCAGATTTTCAACTGTTTTGCCTGCTGCGTCAGGATAACTTTCCAGTGCAGCATTCAGTTTATCAATATAAGCCTGATGGTGCTTTGTATGGTGTATTTCCATGGTTTTGCTGTCAATATAAGGTTCTAAAGCTTCATATCCATATGTTAATTGCGGTAATGTGTGTTTCATTGTGCATCCTCCTGTCTAAAAATCAACTTTTGCAGATGCAAAGGCACCGATTAACAAAAGTTGATGTGTCATCATGATTTGTATAATGTAATCATAGCAGGAAGATAGAAATAAGCCGTATTATATGTTACCCGTGTCTAACTTTTCGGAGATATGGTTGCTTTATAATTCTTTCCCATGTTCTTGGCGCAATATAGTTTCTGGTCAGTGACCCAGATGAACCGATCAACAGTTTCTCCAGTTTAATCACTGATGCCATCTACGGCGTTTCAACAGGATCAGGCTGTATCATCGGCGCTACATAGCGAATGTACAGGCAAAGCCCCAGCAGTAAAACCCCTTTGATGATCACGAGAAACTGGGATCCATAAAAGGGGAGACCGAGGAAATACCATGGGGCATAAGGTTCGACGATAGACAAAAACCAGGTACCAAAAGCAGATCCAATCAGGACACTGATATTCGCGGTGAAGTTCCAGAATATGATATAGATGTCAACATTTCCTTTCGGCAGGTTTACGTAAAACAAGTTGGCGAAAACCAGGCTGGTGCCTACCGAATTGAACCCTTGTATGATACTGACCACGACATACACCCATTTAGTCTGGCTGGTGGCAAAACCGATAGGGAATTCTGTCAGCGCTGTGACCAATACGGTAAAGAGCAGCATGGTTGACCAGGAATAGAAACTGATCGCCTTGCGCCAGTAACGCAGCAAGAACGCACTGCAGACTGCATTGACAACTGAACCGATATAAATGAAAGTGTAGCTGACCTGAACAGTGTTAAGGACATAATATGTCCACGTGCTGGCGTTGATGTTGGCAAAACAGCTCCAAATCATGACAATCAGCGCGGTCAGAAGAAATTTTCTAGAGCGCAATGGAATCCGTATGATGTCAATGACCGAAACTTTATTGCCAATGCCAGTGTAGGCATACTCTTTGGGGATGAGATAGAGCAGAAGTGTGCTGAACACAAGCATAGCGGCGGCCAGATAACGTGACATCGTGATGATCTCCGCCTGTCGCGGAGAACCTGCCAGTGAGTCGGCCAGAAGTGAGGCTGTAATGGCCACAAAGGTACTGACAATTGCACTGACCAGGTTAGAATAAGAAAAATAGATGTTCCGATCGTCACCCTTTGGCAAAAAATGAATATGCCAGGACGAGGCAGCTGAGCCGAAAAGGGCATTGGATATGTTTCCGAGCAGCAGAAAGACACCAAACCAGATGGTTTTTTGTGTCGCGTCATGAACAAAGATGGGCATGACAGTCGTTCCGATGACGACCATGGAATAATAGAAAATACTATTAAAAATCAAGATAAAGCGCCTTTTAATGATTTTACTCAGGATAACAGGTGAAAAAAGGCTGAACCCCCAGGCAATATAGGGAATAAAAGCGATAATGCCGACACGTACGATATCGATACCGTTGATGGTCAGAAAGCCTGTATAAAAAACACCGGAAATGAACACGTTTGCAATACTTGCAATAAAGGTATTCAGTAAAATAAAGGATCTGCCTTTGGCGAACTCGTCCTTGAAGTTGAAAATCCGGAAAAAATCCGAATACCTGACCTTATCAAATGTTGTCTTTATCAAGCGCATTGGACTCACCATGCATCAACTTTCATTTTTTCAGGGAGTCATACAAAACTGGATTATAGTTTGCCATGCGTAAGCCGCTTCGTCAATCGTTTATCCTTGGTTTCGGGAACAAAAAAGAGATGAAAAAAGAAGCATTAAATTGATTTTCCTTGTGCTATTCTATTCATAGGAAAGGATGTATGTCAATGGCAGGGATCGAAAAGCAGATCGGGCAGCTGGAAATGTGGATTGAAGATAGCAACCGCATTGTTTTTTTTGGTGGTGCTGGTGTGTCGACTGAAAGCGGCATACCGGATTTTCGCGGCCCAAACGGTTTATATAAGAAAGAAAAAAAAGCAACCAGGTCATGGCCTGTTGAAGTGTTGTTATCCAGACCTTTTTTCGATGAAAACCCTGTAGCGTTCTACCAGTATTATCTGCAAAACATGCTGCATCCGCAAGCCAAACCAAATGCCGCACACAGGCGTCTTGCACAGATGGAGCAAGAGGGGAAACTGATTGCTGTCATCACACAGAACATTGATGGGCTACACCAAGCTGCCGGCAGCAAAAATGTGCTGGAACTACATGGTTCTGTAGCCCGTTATGTTTGCCTCAGCTGTGGTCAACGCTACAATCAGGATGTAATCGACATAAAAGAGAAAGTGCCAATATGCCCTTGTGGTGGACGCATCAAACCTGATATCGTTCTATATGGAGAAGAACTTGATGAGCAAGTTCTGAAAAAATCCATAAAAGCCATCCAAAACGCAGATCTGCTGATTGTCGGAGGTACATCATTGACCGTTTATCCTGCAGCTGGACTTCTCCAGTACGCAGCTAACTGCCGTCTGGTCATCATCAACCAAACGACAACGCCATATGACCGGCAGGCTGACCTGCTGATCCGTGCTTCTATCGGCAGCATCCTGGACAGGCCACAGCCGCAGAATGCCGTTTGATTGACAAAAATGCAACAGGACAGGTCATTGCGCAACAGCCCTGCTTTAAGACATAATACTGGCAGAATACTGGCAGAGCGCGCTGCGCCTGCAGATTATCGGGTTCGTCATTTGCATGAGCAAAGATCTTTATAACAAGAACAGGAGGCCTAAAAAAACATGAAGAAAGCGGTTGTTTATGGAGCTGGCAATATCGGGCGGGGCTTTGTCGGGCAGTTGCTGGCACAGTCTGGTTACCAGGTTTCTTTTATCGAAGTGAATCAAGCTGTTGTCGCCCAGCTGAATGCTGAACATGCCTACCCCATCAATATAGTTTCAGAAGAGGGAAACGAAGAAATCCTGATTCAAGATGTACAGGCAATCGATGGCCGTGACGCCGAAGCGGTTGCCCAGGCAATCAGCAACGCTGACCTGATGGCAACAGCCGTCGGGGTTCCTATTTTACCTCGTATCGCACCGCTTGTTGCCCAAGGTCTGACACAAAGAGCAGAGCAGGGAAACAGTAAACCTCTCAATATGATTATCTGTGAAAACCTCATTGATGCAGACCAATATCTGAAAAAACTTGTTTCTGAAGCGATCGATCCCTCATTGCGGCCATGGCTAGAAGAACATGTCGGCTTTGTCGAAGCTTCGGTCGGACGTATGGTTCCTGTTATGACCGAGAAAATGAAAGCGGACAATCCGCTCAGGATCATGGTCGAACCCTATTGCCAGCTGCCAGTGGACCGTGAAGGATTCAAAGGTGACATTCCTGCTGTTAAAAACCTTCTCCCTGCCAGTCCTTTTGCTTTTTATATTCAAAGAAAACTGTATATTCATAATTTAGGGCATGCCTTATTGGCATATTTTGGCCAGATGAAAGGCCTGAATTATATCTGGCAAGCTGTCCGCGACCCAGTCATCAGCAGGGTTGTCCTGGCCGGGATGACCGCCTCCGCACACGCCTTATCACGCGAACATGGTCAGGATTTGCCTGCCATTATGGAGCATGTCCAGGATCTTCTATATCGATTCGACAACCGCCAGCTGGGCGACACTGTGGAGCGGGTCGGTCGTGACATACCAAGAAAACTAGCTCATGATGACAGGCTGGTCGGTGCCATGAACCTGTGCATCAAACATCGGATCGACCCCAGTCCGATCGTACTGGGTATTGAAGCGGCCCTGGCCTGTGCACGACGGCAAGAACACACACTGATGCCGGTCGATCTGGATGAAGCTGTGATGGAGGGTCTGCGTGCCTTGAGCGGGCAGATACTACAAGCTTAAACGAGTATAATCATGCAAGATTATCTCGATCAGTTTGCAAAAAAAGACAAAAACAGATAGTATAAAAACGTATATGGCCTTTTCCAGGCTGTATTATGCAATCTTTCAGAATTGTTATGTCGAGGAGGTTTTTATATG